>JAAYSE010000003.1 GCA_012524135.1 Candidatus Epulonipiscium sp.
AATGCTGCTTAGATATGATATTGCAAATATTTATTTTGCCAAGGAACGCAAAGCTTTCCTCCTTGACAAAACAAATATTAACAATGATTTAAAAGCACAGCATATTTCAGGGAAGTTTTTTCAGAGGCCCGTGTCACATATGTTTGACTTCCCTAGAGAATATTTTGAAAATTATTATGCAGTATATTGAACTTTTGGTTCTTATATGATATAATAATAGTAAAATATTTATAGTACATTATCTGGAAAGACAGGAGGGTTGTATTGTGATTTATGATTTGAGTACGCAGTACGGGGTTGCGCAAGGATTATGCTGTTATGCCTCCCAGATATGGAGAAGTAGAATAAAATTCATTTAAGAAGCGCATAGCCCGTACAAACAAAATTATATGGGACTATGCACTTTTTAATTTAAAATTGACGTGTTATAATTTACAGAAAGGAAAAATTTATCATGAAAAGATTTTTAAGTATTATTTTATCGCTCGCTATGGTGTTCTCCTTGTCTACAACAACTTTTGCTGCTGAAAGCAGTGATTACCATATTGTTTGTGATAATATATCTATGCGTGTTGCAGAAGAAACGATTGATTCCGTTAAGTATATTTACACTTTTGAAAAAGAAACAAATACCTTAAAAACAGAAACCTACAATGTAAGTAACGAACTCACATCGACTAAATATCTTGATTTGTCAAGTGTTTCTACTGACTATTCAGTCTATGGGCAGCAATCAAAGCTTGCAAGTAGATCTTATTATCAGCATACATTTTCAAATTACGAATATGATCAGTTAGGCAATAACAAATTTCAATTACGAAATAAAGATACTTATGTTATAAGGTATTTATCAAGTGATAAGGATGCTATCGATAGATATATTGAAGCAGTTGATACATTAAATGCTGCTGAATTAGCGGTTTTAGCCGCAGGTGGTACAACAGTTTTATGGACGGTTTTGACATATTTAGATGGTGGCTTGACAGCGGGTGAAGCTGCTACCGCGGCAGGTGCAGTCATTGGTGAAGTTACTGCATTAAACCTTGCAATAAATAATTGTAAGAGAGTTTGGAGGCTTTATGTTGCGTAAACGTAGATTAGAAAAGTTCAGAAATACGCTATTGATAATAGCTATATTTACGACGTTTTTGTCCTCACTGTACTTCTTTCTTAGAATAAGAAATTATCAGATGGCAATTTGTTTTTTTATTTCGTTTCTTCTTTTGATTATGTTAAGTATTTCACAACATAAGAAATAAAATAAACCGACAGTGGTTCATTACGCTGTCGGTTTATTGCTTTTTTAGACATCTTTAATCTCTTTTGCCGTTGCGGTTACAATCTGTATTTCCTTATTGCTCATGGTATCAAGCAATGTGTCGAGCTTGCGACGCTGTGTGTCTTTTGTGTCCGGCTTCTCTAAAAGAAATTGTAATATGGGCAGATAAAAAAAATAGAAGCAACAAAACAAGTTGTATTAAAACACTAAGCTGAAAAACGATTAGAAATAAAAATCTAGTCGTTTTTTTATTTTAAGAAAGGATACAAATGGCAAGTATAAGAATAAAGTTAAGTATTGAAGAACAGATCGAAAAGAAAGAAGAAATTATTAAATAATTACAAAATCAAAAAAGACAGTTGAAGAAAAAACTTAATGAACAAGAAAGAAAAGCAAGAAACAAAAGACTTATAGAAAAAGGAGCAGTGTTTGAAAGTATTTTTGAAGAAAGTATTAATTTAACAAAAGATGAATTTTATAAGTTAATGAAAATGTTAAATGATGAAAAAGTAAGATTAAACATAATGGAAATTTTAGGAGAAAGAGTAGATGATAATGTAGCAAAATCATCTAAAGATGAAATAACATAATCGTCCCTTGTTTACAAGGGCGCAATTATACACCCTAAAGGGTGCTTGCGTCCTGCGGAGCCAAACCCTTGCAGGGAGCAATAACCATTCGCTTTTTAAAAGTCAAGGGTAAATAAACTCGCTAACGCTCGCCCTTGACTTTTAAAATTTGAAATGAACAAAACAATTAAGCCGACATACTGAAACAACAAAAATTAATTCGGTAGTCGGCTTTTTCTATTCTATCATTTCAAAACGCTCATTCACAAAGAGGATATAAAAATCTATTAAGCCTCCACCTAAAACAACAAAAAAGAAAGGAAGTGATAAAAAATGGCAGACAGTTTTCATTTTTCAGTAAACATAATATCAAGAGGAAAAGGAAAAAGTGCAGTAGCAAGTGCAGCATATATAAGTGGAGAAAAAATAAAAAATGAATGGGACGGAGTAACCCATGACTATACAAGAAAAGAAAAAGTATTAGTAAAAAATATAATATTGCCTGATCATATACCAAAAGAATTTAATGATAGGTCTACCTTATGGAATAAAGTAGAAATGGCAGAAAAAAATTCTAATGCACAACTAGCAAGACAATTCATAATAGGACTACCAAAAGAATTAACTTTAAGTGAAAATAAAAACTTAGTCGAAAGATTTATAAAAGAAAATCTAACATCACAAGGAATGATAGTAGATTATGCAATCCATGATGAGAGTCAAGACAAAAATGGAAATATCCATTGTCATATCATGACCATAATGCGACCCATAAACGAAAAAGGAGAGTTCTTAGCAAAGTCAAAAAAAGAACATATCCTAGATGAAAAAGGAGAAAAGATTTTAAACAAAAATGGAAAACCTAAGACAAGAAAAGTAGAACTAACAACATGGAATGATAAGGGCAATGTAGAAAAATGGAGAGAAAATTTTTCGGACCTTTGTAATGAATATCTAGCAAAAAACAAAATAGAAAAAAGAGTAGACCATAGGAGTTTTATAAGACAAAATTCAGATTATCTACCGACAATCCATTTAGGATCAGCAGCAAGTGCAATGGAAAGAAAGGGAATAGAAACTGACAAGGGAAACTATAATAGAGAAATAAGAAAATATAATAACCTTGTAAAAACAATAAAAGAAGAGATAAAAACATTAAAGGGTTGGATAGGGAATTTATTAGATAACCTAACTACTGCTTATGAAAAATATAAGGATATAGAAAGAGATAAGGTAATAGACAACCCTAAACTTTTCAATCTAACAAATTATCTATTAACTTATTCAGAAATTCAAAAAGAAAAAAGTAAATATCTAAAAGGATATGCCAAAACCAATAAAGAAAAATATGACTTCAAAAAGCTAACAAGTGCATATAGTTATTTAAGAAAAAATAACATAGAAACCATTGGTCAGTTACAAACAAAAATAGAAAGTTTAAAGTCCAATAGTTACAAACTAAATAAAAAAGCAAAGATAATCCATAAAGAAATGGAAGATGTAGAAAAGAAAATTCTATACTATGAAATCTACAAAGCCAAAAAAGAAGTTTATGAAGAATATCAAAAGAAAAATATATTCACAAAAGACGCATTTTATAACAAACATAAGAAAGACATAGACCAATATAAAGTAGTAAGTGGGAAATTAAAAAAACTCCTATCAGACAAGGAAAAGCTAAGTCCTAAAAAATGGAATGAAGAAAAAAATCTTTTAATGGCAAACCTTGAAGAAATAAATAAAGAAAAAGACAAGATAAAAGATGAATACCAGGAAATTAATCATATAAAATATTCAGTAGATTTTGTAAACAAAGAATTAGGTATAGACTTATCCATAGAAATAGATAAGTTAATAAAACAAGGTGAAAAACCAAGTGTAATAGCACAGATTAAAAAATTCCAAGACCAAGTTATTAAAGATAATGAATACAGAGAAATGATGAAAAACAAGAAAATGGATCAAGAAAGATAAGACCTGGTAAAAATATCTTATCCAAGCTATAATATGACCAAGAAAATAAAGGCAGATCTAGGAGGTAATAGAGATGAATAAAAGGCAAGAGCTAATAGATGAACTCATAAAAGCAGATCAAGATGGAACATACAAAGCCTATAAAAGCAAAGAAGAAATAAAAGCAATGAACAATGAGGAAATACAGATTATATATTCCAATATGAAAAACTATCTATCAGACAAAAGAACACACACAAACTACTAAAGTTGGAAAAGCAAAATAAGAGCAGAAAAACAAGAAAAGGTACAAATACCTAAGTAAGCTATAAAAACATCAAAATAAAGCATTCCACCAACAACAATAAAATAAAAACAATCAAAGGGAAGTATAGAAAAATTAAAGCCTATACTTCCCTTTTTTTAATTCAAACAAAGGAGATAAAGCATGATAAACGAAGAAATAAGCAAAGAAGCAGGTCAAGCAGCACAAACCATAATAACATACACAATAAAGGCAGCAAAAGAATCAATCAACTTAGAAAAAGAAATAAGAAAAAAGATGAATGAAACTTTAGAAAAAGCAAACGGAAACCTAAAAAGCCTTATGGGCAATGAAATGAAAATAAAAGACCTATATAAAAAAGGACAACTAGAAAATATAAGCATAAATCAAAGCGACTTTAAAGACTTAAAAAAAGAACTAAAAAAACTTGGA
The DNA here is from genome assembly GCA_012524135.1 of Candidatus Epulonipiscium sp. GTDB lineage: Bacteria > Bacillota > Clostridia > Lachnospirales > JAAYNZ01 > JAAYNZ01. Next base: position 4,520 of record JAAYSE010000003.1, read on the forward strand.
GTAAAGTTTTCAGTAATGAAAAACAAAGAAAGCCAAAACTATGAAGTATTCTTCCAAGCAAAAGACATAAAAGTAATGGAATATGCCTTTAAGCAAGTCATAACCAAGGAAAATAAAAAAGAAAAAGAAAGTATCCTAAAACAAATAAAGAAATACAAAGACCTATCCAAGAACAAGGATAAGACAAAAGAAAAACTCAAAAGAAAAGTAAAAGAAAAAGTAAAACCAAGTAAAAAAGATATGACCAGAGAAATCTAAGGGAGTAACGAAAAGTTACACCCTTAAATAACCACAATAACAAGACTTCCGAAAAGCAGAAGTCCAGAATTCCGAAAATCGTAAATCAAGAATTTCGATTATCGAAAATCTGTGAAATATTATATACATACTCAGATTTTGTAGGACAAATACTACCTGATGTTTCAGATGGAATCGTAAACTATAAATTTAAACCAGGTCCTTTTACAAGACTGCTAAAAAGAGCATACGAAAACCCTACTACTGAAT
>JAAYSE010000193.1 GCA_012524135.1 Candidatus Epulonipiscium sp.
ATATTTTCAATAGAAATAATAGTATACAATTAGGGTGAAGGTCTATTAAATTTTAAAATACATATAGAGGAGGAAGAAAATCATGCAACAACCTATTCAAATGAAAGAACAAATATATTGGATTGGGGTCAATGACCGAGAAACACATTTATTTGAAAACATATGGCCACTAGATCAGGGAGTTTCTTATAATTCATATTTAATTTGTGATGAAAAAATAGCTTTAATTGACACCGTAAAAATTACAAAAATGGATGAATATATTCAAAAAATCAAGCAATTGATTGGGGAAGGAAAAACAATAGATTATTTAATTATTAATCATATGGAACCCGATCATGCAGGTGCTATTCAAGTAGTAGTTGATCATTTTCCTAATGTAAAATTAGTAGGTAATGCGAAAACTTTTGAATTTGTTGAAGGATTTTTTGGTATTACAGATAATCTTCATGTGGTGGAAGACGGAGATGTACTTCCACTTGGAAAACATACGTTACAATTTTTTATGACTCCTATGGTTCATTGGCCAGAAACGATGATGACGTATGAACAAAAAAATAAAATTCTTTTTTCAGGGGATGCTTTTGGCAGTTTTGGAACCTTGGATGGAGGAATTTTTGATGATGAAGTGAATTTAGAATTTTATATAGAAGAAATGAGAAGATATTATTCCAATATTGTAGGCAAGTATTCTTTAATGGTTCAACGAGCAATAAAAAAATTAGAAGGATTAGATATTAAAATGATCGCAGCTACTCATGGACCTATCTGGCGAAGTGATTTGGGACGTGTGTTGGGATATTATCAAGATTGGAGCCAATATAAAGCAGAAGAAGGGGTTGCTATTGTCTACGGTTCTATGTATGGTAATACAGCTAAAATGGCAGATACCATTGCACGTGGTTTAGCAGAAGAAGGTATTAAAAATATTCGAGTATATGATGCATCTAAAACACATATTTCTCATATTATTAATGCTCTTTGGAAATTTAAAGGAGTTGTTTTTGGAAGCTGTGCCTATAATGCAGGAATTTTTCCACCGATGGAAGCAGTATTACTCAAAATGGAACAAACCGGATTAAAAGATCGTATATTAGGTATATTTGGATCTTATAGTTGGAGTGGGGGCGGTGTTAAGGCTATTCAAAAATTTGCAGAAAAGAGCAAGTGGGAAGTTGTAGGAGAACCTGTAGAAGCAAAATGTGCTCCTACAGAAGAAGATTTGCAAAAATGTAGAAAAATAGCAAAAGAAATGGCTCAAAAGTTAAAAAAATAAAAAATAAAGAGGGATCCAATGAATGGAAATAGCTATGATTATTTCGATTTATTGGATCTTTTTTTAAGAGATAATGATCTTGTAAAAATGAAAAAGTTGTAATACAATAAAAACAAGAACGGACTATGGATAGAGAGAAAGGAGAGGGGAAGAAATGAGCCATTTAAAAAAGACTCCATTGTATTCAATATACGAGAAGGATAGCAAAATAATAGACTTTGCTGGATGGGCATTGCCATTACAATTTACGGGAATTACTCAAGAACATCAAACAGTCCGTAGTAAAGCGGGACTTTTTGATGTTTCTCATATGGGAGAATTAGAAGTCAAAGGAAAAGATGCAGAAAGATTTTTACAATACCTATTTACGAATGATCTTTCCTCATTACAAGAAGGAGGTGCAATGTATGGATTTTTTTGTAATTCTAATGGAGGGGTTATCGATGATTTATTAATTTATAAATTGTCAAAGACACATTTTCTTCTTGTTGTCAATGCAGTAAATACAGAAAAAGATCAAAAGTGGCTTCAACAATATCAAAAAGACTATGATGTAACTATTATAAATTCTTCTTCATCTATCGTTCAGCTTGCATTGCAAGGACCGAAAGCAGAAATAATTTTACAATCTTTAACAGATGCAGATCTTTCAGAAATTTCATTTTTTACTTTTAAACGTTCTGTACTTTTACAAGGAATTCCTTGTATAGTATCGCGAACAGGTTATACAGGGGAAGATGGATTTGAAATTTTTACATCTACAAATTTTGGAACTCAGTTATGGAAGATAGTAATGGAAGCAGGTGAACCTTTAGGTTTGCAACCAGCAGGATTAGGATGTCGTGATACACTTCGATTTGAGGCAGGATTACCATTATATGGTCATGAAATTTCAGAAGAAATAACACCTATAGAAGCAGGATTGGGAATGTTTGTAAAATGGAATAAATCCTTTATTGGGAAAGATGTTTTATATAGCCAAAAGACAAATGGAATTAAGAAAAAATTAGTTGGGTTTGAGCTGCTTAAAAAAGGGATTCCTAGGGAAGGCTACATAATAAAATATGATGAAAAGGAGATTGGCGTAGTTACAACGGGATATTTATCTCCTACGTTAAAAAAACCAATTGGAATGGCATTGATTCAAACAGAATATAGTACCATAGGAACAGAAATAGATATTATGATTCGAAATAGAAAAATAAAAGGAATGGTTTGTAAAAAAAGATTTTATAAATCAAAAAAATCGTAGTGATAAAATAAAAACAATAGGAGGATATAAAATGGAAATTAAACAAGATTTGTTTTACACAGAAGATCATGATTGGATAAGGGTGGAAGGAAAACGAGCTTATATTGGGATTACAGATTATGCACAGGCTGAATTAGGAGATATTGTATTTGTAGATTTGCCTGAAGTGGAAGATGTACTGGAAAAGGATGATATTTTAGGTGCTGTAGAATCTGTTAAAGCAGCTTCGGATATTTATGCACCTATTGGCGGAACCGTTGTTGAAATTAATGAAAAGCTTATCGATGAACCAGAGTTAATTAATGAACAGCCTTATGAGAGTTGGATGGTTTGTATTGAAATGGATGATGAAGATGCAGTAAAAGAATTATTATTGGCAGAAGAATATGAAACTTTGATACAAGAGGAGGAATAATATGTTTCCTTATATTCCTCATACGTCAGAAGATGAAAAACAAATGCTTTCGACTATTGGAGTAGATAAGATAGAAGATTTATTTGAAGATATCCCAAAAGAAATTCAATTACAGAGGCGATTAAATTTAGGACAGCCCAAAAGTGAATGGGAAGTCTTTAAGCAGTTTCAAGAATTAGGTAAAAAAAATAAAAATGTACTTCAATATCCTTGTTTTATTGGAGCAGGTGCTTATGATCATTGGATTCCTTCGGTTGTAGATCACATTGCATCACGTGCTGAGTTTTATACTGCTTATACTCCGTATCAACCAGAAGTGAGTCAAGGGACATTACAGGTTATTTTTGAATATCAAACAATGATTTGTCAATTGACAGGAATGGATATATCCAATGCATCTTTATATGATGGAGCTAGTGCATGTGCAGAGGCAGCTTTTATGGCAGTGAATAAAAGAAGAAAAAAGAAAATTTTAGTATCGATGACCGTTCATCCAGAAGTGCGTCGAGTGCTCGCTACGTATATGAAAAATCAAGGTATTCAAATAGTAGAAATTCCATCTAAGGAAGGAGAAACAGATACAGAGGTTTTAGCGGAGAAAATGGATGACCAGACAGCAGGAGTTATTGTTCAGAGTCCTAATTTTTTTGGTATTCTAGAAGATATAGAACCAATTGAAAAGATTACTCATGAAAAAAAGGGATCCTTGATTTTACATGTAGATCCTTTATCTTTAGGTGTTTTAAAAAGTCCTAAGGAGTGGGGAGCTGATATTGTAGTTGGAGAAGGTCAATCATTAGGCAATCCTCTTCAATTTGGAGGACCTTATTTAGGATTTATAGCTGCTACATCTGACTTCATGAGAAAAATGCCAGGAAGGATTGTAGGCGAAACGGTGGATGTAGATGGGAATAGGGGTTTTGTATTAACATTACAAGCGAGAGAACAACATATTCGACGTGAGCGAGCAACTTCTAATATTACATCCAATCAAGGCCTGAATGCTTTACGAGCAGTTGTTTATTTAAGTACTCTTGGAAAACAGGGATTACGAGAAGTAGGACAACAATCTATGGAAAAAGCTCATTATGCCTTTGAAAAACTAATTCAAACATCCAAGTATCAACCGGTATTTTTGAAGCCTTTTTTTAAAGAGTTTATTATTCAATCGTCTATAGATCCTAGTATTATTCAGAAAAAATTATTAGATAAAGGAATTTTAGGGGGATATTCTTTAGAATATATGGGACCGGATTATAAAAATTGTATGTTGTTTTGTGTAACGGAAAAAAGAAGTAAAGCAGAAATAGATCATTTGATTGAAGTTATGGAGGGGATTGAATGAAAACCTATGATAAATTGATTTTTGAACTTTCCAAGGAAGATCGAGTAGGTTATCGTATCCCTCCTAAGGAAATTTCAGAAAAACCTTTAGAAAATTATATACCCAAGAAATATTTACGAAAGAATGAATTGGATCTTCCACAAGTTAGTGAAGTGGATGTGGTACGACATTATACTTTGGTATCTCAAAAAAATTATGGTGTGGATACGGGAATGTATCCATTAGGCTCCTGTACGATGAAGTATAATCCTAAAATTAATGAAGATATGGCTTCATTAGATGATTTTGTTTATATTCATCCTTATCAACCAGAAGAAACAGTGCAAGGATGTTTAGAACTTATGAGCCAATTGCAAGATATGTTAGCAGAAATTACGGGTATGGATGCAATTTCACTACAGCCTGCAGCAGGTGCCCATGGAGAACTAACAGGATTGATGTTAATTAGAGCGTATCATGAATCTAGAGGAGATTACAAAAGAAACAAAATATTGGTTCCTGATTCTGCACATGGTACCAACCCAGCTAGTGCAGCTATGGCTGGGTTAAAAGTTATTGAAATTCCTTCTACCTCAGAGGGTTTGGTAGATAGGGATGCGATGCGTCAAGTTTTAGATGATGAGGTAGCAGGTTTTATGTTGACAAATCCTAATACTTTAGGTCTTTTTGAAAAAAATGTACAGGAGATGGCTGCTGCTATTCATGATGCAGGTGGATTGTTTTATTGTGATGGAGCGAATATGAATGCAAATTTAGGAATTACACGCCCAGGAGATATGGGATTTGACATTGTACATCTGAATTTACATAAAACTTTCTCTACCCCACATGGAGGAGGAGGTCCAGGTAGCGGACCGATAGGAGTAAAGAAATTTTTGAAAAAATTTCTACCTGTTCCTGTAGTTCAAAAGAAAGAGGAGAAGTATATATTAGACTATAATTATCCAGAAAGCATTGGGAAAGTAAAGAGTTTTTATGGGAATTTTGGTGTCTTTTTAAAAGCATATGCATATATTTTAACTATGGGAGCGGAAGGATTAAAACGTGCTAGTCAAATAGCAGTTCTTAATGCAAACTACTTAAAAGAACAATTAAAAGAAACATATATATTACCTATAGATACTATATGCAAACATGAGTTTGTATTAGGAGGATTAGGACAAAATGAGGCAGGTATTACAACCTTAGATATTATTAAACGTATGATTGATTATGGTTATCATCCACCAACTGTTTACTTTCCTTTGATTATTAGTGAAGCAATGATGATTGAACCTACAGAAACGGAAAGTCTAGAAACATTAGACGAATTTATTTCGGTTCTTAAGACGATTGCACAAGAAGCAAAGACAACACCAGAATTATTAAAAACAGCACCTCATGATAGTGTTGTTCGTAGGTTGGATGAAGTATTAGCCGCACGTAAACCAAGGGTTCTTTGGAAAAAACAATCCTAATCTTGTGTTGACAAAGAATATAAAGTATGCTATTGTAATTATTGAGTTAATGTTAATTTTTTTTATGTTTAGGAGGATTTTTAATGAAAACAGGTACAGTAAAATGGTTTAATGCAAAAAAAGGTTTTGGCTTTATTTCTATTCCCGATGAAGATGATGTATTTGTACATTTCTCAGCTATTGAAGGAGATGGATACAAAACATTAGAAGAAGGCCAAGAGGTAGAATTTGAAGTAGTTGAAGGAGAAAAAGGTCCTCAGGCTGCCAATGTTGTTAAATTATAATTATCTAACATAAAATTGACAAATGACAGCAACGTCGCCTTTCATTTAAAAATGAAAGGCGTTTTTATATGCAAATTTATTCTTTTTTATTTTAAAAAAATTTTTTTGATGTATACTATAGATAGGTACGTAATGGAGAAGGATTATTCTACGTACAGATTGGTAAGATAATTATGATATAAAGGAGAAGATAAAATGGAATTAACTGTTGACCAAATATACCATGGTTTTCAACTAGTAGCTCAGCAAGAGATATCGGAGATACATTCCATTGGTAGGGTTTTTGAACATATTAAAAGTGGGGCACGACTTTTTCATTTAGAAAATGAAGATGATAATAAAGTTTTTTCTATTAGTTTTCGCACTCCTCCTCATGATAATACAGGACTTCCTCATATTTTAGAACATTCTGTATTATGCGGTTCACGAAAATTTCCGCTAAAAGATCCCTTTATTGAATTAGCTAAAGGTTCTTTAAATACTTATTTAAATGCTATGACTTATCCAGATAAAACAATGTATCCGATAGCAAGTCGAAATGAAAAAGATTTTCACAATTTAATGGACGTATATATGGATGCTGTTTTATATCCTAATATTGATAAGCAACCTGAAATTTTTATGCAGGAAGGATGGCATTATGAATTGGATCATATAGAAGATGATCTGATTTATAAAGGAGTTGTTTATAATGAAATGCAAGGAGCATTTTCTTCCCCAGAACAAATTCTTTTTAGAAAAATTCAGCAATCGTTATTTCCAGATACTCCTTATGCGATGGAGTCAGGAGGGGATCCAGACCATATTCCAGAATTAACGTATGAAGATTTTGTTGCTTTTCATAAACGTTATTATCATCCTAGCAATAGTTATATTTATTTATATGGGGATATGGATATCTTGAGTCAGTTAGAATGGTTAAATGAAGAGTATCTACAGCATTTTGACCGAATCTCTATAGATTCATCGATAACTATACAACCTAGTTTTTCTAAAGCAATACAAATGGAAGTATCGTATCCTATTGCAGCAAATGAACAAGAAAATAATAAGACTTACCTTAGTTATAATACTGTTGTTGGAACATCTTTAGATCCTAAGCTTTGTTTTGCTTTTGATATATTAGAAACTTTATTGTTAGAAGTAGAAGGAGCACCTTTAAAAAAAGCATTATTAGAAGCAGGAGTAGGAAAAGATGTATTTGGTTCTTTTGATAATAGCATTTTACAACCTATTTTTAGCATTGTAGCTAAAAATGCGAATCAGGATCAAGTAGAAACATTTCATGATATAATTAAAGATATTCTTACGAATTTAGTAAAAAAAGGAATAGATAAAAAATTACTCTATTCTACAATAAATACGATTGAATTTCGATTACGAGAGGCAGACTTTGGATATCGTCCTAAAGGATTGACCTATAATATTTTAAGCATGAATAGTTGGTTATATGATGGCGATCCTATGATATATCTTCAATATGAAAGTTTGCTACAATCCTTAAAAGACGCTGTAGAGACAAATTACTTTGAACAATTGATTCAAAAATATTTATTAAATAATTCACATACTTCAACATTAATAGTAAAGCCAGAAAAGGGATTAGGAACGAAAAGAGAAGAAGAAATCAGAAACGAATTGAAGGATTATAAAGCGACCTTATCCCAAGAAGAATTACAAGCTTTAGTAGATCAAACGCAAGTTTTAAAAGAATTTCAAGCAGAGCCTACCCCCAAAGAGGATTTAGAAAAAATTCCTTTAATTTCTTTACAAGATATTAACACAAAGGCAGAAATTATTCCTCAGGAAGAAAGTGAATTAGAAGGAGTTAAAGTTTTATACCATCCTTTATTTACAAATGGCATTACGTATTTAAATCTTCTTTTTGATATACCTGTTTTTGAAGAAAAAGAGTTACCTTATTTAGGATTATTAATAAAAGTATTAGGAAAATTAAATACGAATACGTATTCTTATGAAGAATTAGATAAAGAAATTAATTTATATACAGGTGGTATTCAAGTCCATTTTTCAGTATATAATGAAAATGGAAACCCTAAAAGTTGTATACCTAAGTTAGGAGTTAGAGGAAAGGCTTTAACTACGCAAGTTCCTAAATTATTAGAATTAATAGGAGAAATAATAAAAAATACTAGCTATCTGGATAAACAAAGGTTACAGGACCTTATTGGACAAATTAAATCCCGAATGGAAATGGGAATTATGGGACAAGGTCATGTGATAGCTGCTAACCGAGCAACTTCTTATTTTTCACCTACAGCTTATTATCTAGAACAAATACAAGGGATTGCTTTTTATCAATTTATTACTGAAATAGATCAATATTTTGAAGAAAAATATGAAGAAATAGTAAATAAACTTCAAACAATCGCTAAAAAGGTTTTTTGTAAAAATCATCTTTTAGTAGGAATAACGGGAGAGGAAAAAGAGTATCAAGCATTTGAAACTTCTTTTACTACTTTTTTAGAAGGACTATTTCAAGGAATATCTCAAGAAGAGAAAAAAGAAGTAAGTCATACCTTTTCAATGATAAATAAAAATGAAGGAATATTAACTTCTAGCAAGATTCAATATGTAGCAAAGACAGCAAATTTCATTGAGTTAGGTTATGCTTATACAGGAACCCTTCAAGTATTACAGACAATTGCTAGCTTAGATTATTTATGGCAAGCAGTACGAGTTTCTGGTGGAGCATATGGATGTATGACGGGTTTTGCTAGAAGTGGGAATATGTATTTTACTTCTTATCGAGATCCTAATCTAAAAGAGACATTAGCTGTTTATGATGCTATTGAAAAATATGTACGAAATTTTACTGCAGATCAAAGAGAAATGACTAAATATATTATTGGAACGATGAGTCGAATTGATTTTCCTCTTAGTCCTATGGCCAAAGGAGAAAGAGCTTTATCCTATTATATTAGCAAAATTCGTCCAGAAGATATACAAAAAGAAAGAGATGAGATATTAACAACTACAGAAAAAGAAATTCAACAATTAGGAGATTTATTAAAAGAGACAATGGCTCAAAATCATCTTTGTGTCGTAGGTAATGAAAATAAAATAAAAGAAAATAAAGAAGTATTTAAAGAAATAGTAGAGTTATTTCAATAGTGAGTTATTTAAAATGGAAATATAAAATTATATCAATAGATTATGCTAAATAAAATGGAGAGAATGAGTAAAAGGAGAGTGAATATGGCAGGAGAATTTAAATCAGGTTTTGTAACGATTATTGGGCGACCTAATGTTGGAAAATCAACTTTAATGAACCAATTAACAGGAGAAAAGGTTGCCATTATATCGAACAAACCACAAACAACACGAAATAAAATTCAAAGTATTGTAACAGATGAAAAAGGTCAAATTATTTTTATCGATACCCCTGGTATCCATAAACCTAAACATAAATTAGGTCAATATATGGTGAAAGTTGCAGAAACAACTTTAAATGAAGTAGATATTGTATTATGGCTTATTGAACCAGATACTATTATTGGACCTGGGGATCTATATATTATAGAACAACTGAAACAAGTAAAAACTCCTGTTTTTTTAATTATTAATAAAATTGATACTATTGCTAAAGAACAAGTATTAGAAATTATTGATACGTATAAGGACGAATACCCTTTTGCTGAAATTATACCGGTATCTGCGATGACAGGAGAGAATATAGATTTACTTTTTGATATTATTTATCAACGATTACCGAAAGGACCTCAATATTTTCCAGAAGATATGATTACCGATCAACCAGAGCGTCAATTAGTTGCAGAATTAATTCGAGAAAAAATGCTTCAGTTGTTACAACAGGAAATTCCGCATGGCATTGCTATAGAGATTGAAAGTATGCAATCTCGAAAAGATCAAGATATAGTAGATATACAAGCAGTTATTTATTGTGAAAGAGATTCTCATAAATCAATTATTATTGGAAAAAAAGGAAGTATGTTAAAGAAAATTGGAAGTTTGGCTAGACAGGATATTGAAAGGTTATTAGGGTCACAAGTATATTTAGAGCTTTGGGTTAAAGTAAAAAAAGATTGGAGAGATAGTGATTTTATGTTAAAAAATTTTGGCTTTGATCCCAAGTCGATTTAGATATAAGATAAAATATTAATTTTGTCAAGGGGTTTTTAAAAAAAATAAATGGCAAGTTTTGCGTAGTATGTTTTTTTCATAGACGGTTACCCTAGTAGTATAAAATTATTGATTAATGAATTAGGGGGCTATTATATGTTGGATCAATTTTATTGGAAAGTCTTTGAACAAACAGGAAATATTCAAGCGTATCTAGGAATGGTTGAATATGAAGATACGCAAAACAATTTACAGGAATCACTAGAACAACAAAATGAGATCCAGTTATCATTGGATCTTCCATCAGAAGAAAGAGATGAGAGATAGTATTTCATCTCTTTCTTTATATATAGAATGAGAAAGGGGGATTTTATGCAAGTTCTCAAAACGAAAGGATTAGTACTACGAGAAGTAGAAGTAGGAGAATCAGATAAGATTATTACAGTTTTTACCGAGGAAAAAGGAAAAATTTCTATTTCTGCTAAAGGAGCAAGAAAACCAAGAAGTCGATTTATAGCTGGGACACAAGTATTTGCTTATTGTGATTTTATCTGTTATAAGGGTAAAAATATTTGGAACCTTTCACAAGTAGAAGTTATTGAAACATTTCATTCTTTACGAAATGATATTTATACTTTATCATATGGTATTTATGCAATGGAATTGTTAGAAACGATAGGAGTAGAAAATTCACCTAGTAAACAATTACTTCAGTTATCATTACATACATTATGGCAATTAGCTAAAGGAGATTTAGATCCAACGTTAGTTATTCGAATTTATGAGTGGAAGAGCATGTCACTTAGTGGTTTTACTCCTGCCGTAACACAATGTGTTGGTTGTGGGAAAGAAGAGCATTTTATTTATTTTAGTATAGGAGAGGGTGGCGTTTTATGTAAAGAATGTAGTCATCTTGATCCTGCTGCTGATAAAATTTCAAATGGGACCTTGTATACGATCCATTATATTTTAGCTTCAGATTTAAAATCGCTTTTTCAATTTCAAGTTTCTGACTCTGTTCTAAAAGAACTTTCAAAACTCAGTAAAAAATTTCTACATTATTATTTAGATAAAACATTTAAAACGATGAGTTTTATTGAAGAATTAAAAACACTCTATTGACAAAAGAAGAAAAATTTGCTACATTAAAAACAAAATATATTACTGCAATGAAAAAGAGGAGTATTCAAAGGAAGGCTATATAGCGAATTGAGGA
>JAAYSE010000194.1 GCA_012524135.1 Candidatus Epulonipiscium sp.
ACTAGGAAGTGAAAGTGTAGGGCTTGCTATGATGATTAGTAACGGTTTAGTAGGACTTACATCAGCTATTGTAGGTATCATCGTTATTAAAAAGTTAAGAAGAAAAGAAGGAACAGGAGAAATTTTAGATTTTTAGGAATAGATTTTCTTGTTATTTAATTGAATAATTTGTTAATAGAATTAGAATGCACTTATAATCAACCTTATTTTATATTTTTCTTTTTATAGGTTTAGATTATAAGTGCATTTTTTTAAAAAATTGTTGGGATATAGTTTGATTAATTATGATATTAATCATTCAATTAAAATTTTTTATAAGAGAATTAAAAAATGATTTTTATAAAGATTATAAAAAATATATAAGACATTAAATTATATTACTTGGGTATAGGTATTTATCTTTTTAATTTCTTCTTGAAGAAATTCAGGAATTTTATTATTTAGTATCTCCCATTTTACTAGAGAATGTTCTGATATTTTATATAATAAATTATATTTATAGGAAGGTTTAAATTTATATTGTTTCATATATTGTTGAATGGATCTGTTTAGTTTTTCAGTGGTATGATAGCGCCCTTTTGCAATCATTTCTGTTACGATAAGGCCATCTGTCCCTGCATCTTCATAGGTGCATCGTTCTATTCCGGGAACATAATTAAAAAGCATTGGTGAAGGAGCAAAAGCATGTTTTCCAGGTTGTGCGTAAATTTTTACATGAGTATTATTAAGAATATTACTTTTATCTTTCATAAGTACAGTGATGTATTTACCATGAAAGCTTCCTTGAGCATCTACGATTTCACCATTTTTTCCAATGAATACCCAGTAATGTTCTAGATCATAAAGATGAGTAATATCATAGTTCCAATAAATTGCATATTCAATAACTTGAGTTATATTGTATTTATCAACTTCAATGAGTCTATGAAAGCTAGAGGATTTTTTTGTTTCATTAAAAATCGTATAACCAGTCATTTTTGGGAAAAAAGGTTCTTTTTCATCAAAATAAATATAGGGTGCATATTTTTTTACATGTTCTAATACTTGATTCATTTTATTCATCTCCTAATTGACTTAGATTTTTTTATTCCTCTATTTATAGTATCTCAATTATTTATTCTATCGTATAACCTATAAAATGATTATATATATAAAAATTTGATTTTACGTTGAATAAGTAATAAAGATATCTATTATATCAAAATCTTGGTCATTACATAAATTCTATAAACGTATTAAGATTAAAACAATATCACTAATAAAAGGAGAGGATGTGATTTCATTATGTGTATTATTTATACTTTATATAAATTATTTTTTAATATTTAAAAAAATGATTTATATTTTTAAGGTAAAAAATTTATTTTATTAGATTTTTATATAGGGTAAAGGTATCTGCACGATGATAAGTACATAGAACAGAGGGGATATGTTTAAAAATGAGTTTAGAAAGTTCAACTTATTTAAGAGAGATCAATATCTTTTCCGTAATAGTTAGACTTACATTAGCAATGCTATGTGGAGGTATTATTGGTATAGAAAGGGGGAAAAAAAATAGGGCAGCCGGATTTAAAACTCATATATTAGTTTGTATAGGTTCTAGTCTTACTATGCTTACTAATCAATATATTGTAAATATTTTGGGTTTTGGTGGAGATCCTTCAAGATTGGGTGCTCAAGTTATTAGTGGTATCGGTTTTTTAGGTGCGGGTACTATTTTAGTAACAGGAAAACAGCAGGTAAAAGGATTAACTACTGCTGCTGGATTATGGGCTTCAGCTTGTATGGGATTAGCGATTGGTATTGGATTTTATGAAGGTGCAATTATTGGATGTATTTTTATCTTTGTGGTAATGACAATTCTGGATAAGTTGGATAATTATATTTTAGCAAAGTCCAAAATTATAGATATATATGTTGAATTAATAAATATAAATTATCTTAAAAAATTTATAGAGTATTTAAAAGATCATCAATTAGAAATTATCTATATAGAAACAAATCATACTACTCCTGTAAAGGGTGATAATTTAAGTTGTTTTGTCACAATTCAACAATTATATAAAAGAAATCATCAAGAAGTTATTGCTTTAATTAGTCAGTTTGAAGCTGTTGATTTTATAGAAGAAATATAAAATTAAGCTTATATCATAAAAAAATAGTGAGTATATCATAAAAACAGTGATTTATTTAACTGTTATAGAGCTTTTAAAAAAGTATTAAAAGAATAGTTATCAAAAATTTAAAGCATTTATAGTTTTTTTGGTAATTATGATAAAAAATTTTTTGTGCTAGGATAGATTTAACGAGTAAGAGATATTTTAAGTTTGCTTTAACAAAAAGAAAAGGAGGAAATGTTATGGAAGAAAAAATAAAAAGTTTGGACAACAAGTATTTAAAAAACCATTGGCAGCTTTATGTGATGCTAATTGTACCATTAATTCATTTAATCATTTTTAAATATTTACCAATGGTTGGAACTATGGTTGCTTTTAAAGACTATAATATTTTTCAAGGAATCTGGAAAAGCGATTGGATAGGATTTACACATTTTAAAGAAGCTTTTGCTTCCAAAGAATTTTGGATAGCAATAAAAAACACATTAATATTGAATTTAGGTGATTTATTAATAGGTTTTCCTATCCCAATTATATTGGCTATTTTTCTTAATGAATTAAATGGTGAAAAAGTAAAAAAAACATCTCAAGTAATTATGTACTTACCTCATTTTTTGTCATGGGTTATTATAGCTGGTATTGTTCAACAGGTCTTTTCTAATAATGGACTTATTAATCAATTGTTAATAAAATTGGGTGGGAAATCGGTCCCTTTTTTAAGTAATCCTGGTATCTGGAGAATGGTTTATTGGATAACAGGAATTTGGCAAAGTGCTGGTTATGGACTTATTATTTATCTTGCTGCTTTAACAAGTATTGATCCGAGTTTATATGAAGCTGCCTATATTGATGGAGCAGGTAGGTTTAGAAGAATTTGGTATATTACTTTACCACAATTAAGACCAACTATTTCTATTATGCTTATTATGAACCTTGGAAAAATAATGTCCATTAGTTTTGATAGACCTTATTTATTAGGAAATGTATTAGTAAAAGATACCGCAAATGTAATTAGTACACATGTTTATACTCTTGGTTTACAGAGTGGTAGATTTGATTTTGCAACTGCTATTGGTTTATTTCAGTCTGTAATAGGAGTTATTTTAATATTGATTGTGAATCAATTAGCTCAAAAATTTGGAGAGGAGGGAATTCTATAATGTCAGTATATGAATCTAAAAGCAATAAAAAATCTCAATTTTTTCAATTTGTTTTATCTTTCATTTTTATTCTTTTAACTATGATATCTTTAATACCTATATTACACATTATTGCAATATCTTTTAGTTCTAAACGACCTATACTTTCCGGAAGCGTTACTGTATTCCCAGTAGGTTTTAATACAGAAGCTTATACAAAGGTACTTAGTAATTCTAATTTTATTGGTTCCTTTTTATTTACAATTTTACTTACTGCAGGCTTTACAGCTTTATCGATGTGTTTGACTATTTTAGCGGCATATCCTCTTTCAAAAAAAGGATTAAAAGGAAAAGGAATTATTATGACTTTGTTTGTGATTACTATGTATTTTGACCCTGGTATTATTCCTAAATATTTAAATATTAAGAGCTTAGGTCTTATTGATACCGTATGGTCTCTTCTTTTGCCAGGTGCTTTAAGTGCATATAATTTAATTATTTTAAAATCTTTCTTTATGGGAATTGATAATTCGTTATATGAAGCTGCCTATATTGATGGTTGTACTGAATTTAAAGCACTTTTTAAGATAGCTATTCCCCTTGCTATACCTGCAATTGCAACGCTTAGTTTATTTTATGCGGTATCAAGATGGAATGGTGTAAGTGATGTTCTTTATTATATTAGTGATTCAAATTTATTTACTGTACAACTAAAATTAAAACAAATGATTGATGCTATTATTATTTCACAAAAAGAAGGTACAAGTGTTGTTAATCTTGTAGCTGAAAATATTAAATCAGCAAGTATTGTATTTTCTATGGTACCTATGCTAATTGCTTATCCTTTTATACAAAAATATTTTACAAAAGGTATTATGTTAGGATCAGTGAAAGGCTAAAGTATATAAAAAAATTTATGAGGAGTGATTTTATGAAAAAGAAATTAGTAAGTACTTTATCTCTACTACTGGCTATAGTGCTTTTGGTAGGCTGTGGTAAAAGTGCTTCAAAAGGAGAAGAAAGTACTAAAGAAGAAGAAAGTACTAAAGAAGTAATACGTTCAGAAAAGGGAGAAGACAAAGAAGCACCAGTAGAATTAAATGTTATGATTTGGGACAGAGGAAATGCTGCTCCTGGAACAACAGCAGAAGATAATACGACTTCGAAATTTATTCAAGAGTCTGTTCTTGAAGAATGTAATGTAAAAGTAAATTTTGTCCCTGTACCAAGGTCTGGAAGTAATGACAAAGTAAATGTTATGATGGCAGGAGGTAATGCTCCAGACATTGTATTTAGTTATTCTAGAAATTTATTTGGTGACTATGCCAAAAAAGGAGGGTTAACCGATTTAACTTCATATGTTGATGAATTTGGATCTCAATTAAAAGAAACATTAGGAGAAGAAATTCTTTCTATAGGTGTAATTGGTGGTAAGCAGTATGCTATTCCAGCAAAAAGAGATACTCAAAAAATAAGACATGCTGGATATATTAGAAAAGACTGGGTTGAAGCTTTAGGAAAAGAACTTCCAAAGAGCAAACAAGAGCTTATAGATATTCTTTATGAGTTTAAAGAAAAAGATCCAGGTAAAGTAGGGGACAAACTTGTATCTTGGGCTATGGGAGGAAATCAAGATACTGAAAAATATTTTTTGAATTTTGTAGGTTCTTATGTTGATATGAGTAATGAAAAAGATCAATATATATATACAGAAAATATAAAAGCAGTACACCCTTCAGCTAAAGAAGGATTTAAAGTAATGAATAAACTATATAATGATGGAATTATCAAAGAAGACTTTCCTATTGATACAAATGATGATATTTATAAACAAGATATTACAAATGGTTATGCTGGTTTTATTTTAGAAGATAATATGAGACCTATTGATCAACATTGGATAGAAGCATTAGTATCGAATGTGCCAGAAGCTGAATTTGTAGCTATTAATGTTTTAGAGGATCCAAATGGTAAATTGATTACTCCTGCTGATCCATTACATGGTATGTATATTATGGTTCCTAGTGTAAGTGAGAAAAAAGCAGAGGCAGCGATTAAATATTTAAATTGGTTAGCTAATACTGAAAATTCTATGAAAGTAATGTTTACTCCTGATTATACTACAGATGAAAATGGTGTACCAATTGCTATTTCTAGAGATGAGTTAGATGAACAAGGTTATGCGGGAACACCTAATGATTTTACAATTGTAACACAATATTGGAGTTATTCTGGTAATAAAGATGCATTAGTTTCCGAATGGTTATCTACTTATCCATTTTTAAGCAAGGAATATTTTGAAAGTTTCTATGATGCAGTAACTAGTGGACTTTATACAGAGCCTGTACTTCAGGAAATTTTAGAATCTGAAACAAAATACCTTGCTAATTTAGATAAGCTTATTATTGAATTTGCCTATAAATCGATTATTGCTGATCCTTCTAATTTTGAAAAAACTTATGAAGAAGAATATAATAAGTTAATTCAAGCTGGATTACAAGAAATATTAGATGAAAGAGCAGCATATTATGACAACAATGTAGCAAAATAATAAATTTCAATAGTGTATTGCAAATTTATTATTCGTTAGGCTATAGCATTATAGTTTTATACCTAATGTTATAGCCTATTGCTATCTTTATATAAGAGATAAGAATTAAATTATAGATTAGGAGAGAAAAGATGGAGAGATATATAAATCATATTATAAAATCAAGTGAAAATAGAGTGGATTCCTTTATTAAAAATCAAATATTAGATGAAACTAGGTTAGATTATGGTGGGATTCCTCAAAATTTAGTAGATGTCAAACCTACCGTTTATATTTTATCTAACGCAATAGCAGTTTATTTGAATAAAAATAGTAAATATTATCATGAAAGTTTTCTATATAATAGGATGCTTTTAGCTTTAGACTTTATTAAACGGAATCAAAGATCAGACGGCACTTTTGATTATCCTTCATGTAATTTTATGTCTGCTCCTGATACTTCTTTTTGTCTTAAACGTTTAATTGCTAGTTATAAACTTCTTATGAAATATGGAGATAATTATCAAACGGAGAAACTTATTCAGGCCTTTTTAAATATTATTAAACCTGCGATTGTTGGAGTAATGAATGGGGGATTTCATACTCCTAATCATCGATGGGCAATTACAGCTGCTTTATTACAATGTAGTAATATTTTTAAAGATAATATAGAATTCTCTAATAATTTAAAAAAGAGAGCGAATCAGTATTTAGCAGAAGGTATTGATTGTAACGAAGATGGAGAGTATTCGGAACGCTCAACGGGTAATTATAATGCCGTTGTAAATACTGCTCTTATTAGTATTTATGAAGAAACAGGAGATTACCAATTTATAGAGTATGTAAGAAAGAATCTTAACATGATGCTTACTTATATTGAACCAGATGATACAATTTTTACTCAAAACTCTACTCGGCAAGATAAAGGGAATAGGCAATATGCAGATAAGTATTTCTACCAATTTCTTTATTTGACTGATATTTTTGGTATAGATCAATTTGATAGTGCAGCTCACAAAATCATATATGATAATATGAAACGTAATGATGAAGCTCCTGACTGTTTGCATATTTTAATGCTTCAAGAACAATTACAATCGTATCATTTTAAGGATTATGGTTTTTTAGATAGTTATAGGAAATATTATCAAGATTCAGGTGTAGTACGTGTAAAAAAACAAAAATTTACTTATTCCATTATTGCTAATTCAAATAAGTTTTTATTTTTACAAGTAGGCTCTACTTCTATTTATATGAAGATTGGGATAAGTTACTGTAGCACGAGAAATTTTCAAGTAGAAGCAATAGAAACAGGGGATGGTTGTTATACTCTTACTTATGGAGCAAAAGGATGGTATTATTTACCCTTTGATAATTATGAAGGAACTAGCGATTGGTGGAAAATGGATCATAGTAAAAGAAAAATTTTAAACAATACTCATTTAGAAATAAAAGTGATCGTAGCAGAAAAAGAAGATGGTCTTGCTATATCTATTTCCTCTAAGGGATGTGATAAAATTCCTATTAGAGTTGAAATTTGTATTCCGGATCAAAGTATTATTGAAAACAACTATTTTTATACTAAGGCAAGGAAAGGGCAAGGTATGATTGTAAGAGAAGGAAATGTTAATATTCATCACGAAGATCAAATCATTCAAGTTGGCCCTGGCTTTGGTACGCATGAATTTCAAGGACATTATTCTGGAGAAGAAAAAAATGAACTTGACTATACCCTTTTTTTCAATGAGTATACTCATTTAGATAAAACAATTTATTTGAAGATTAAATAGTATAGTGGAGGGTGAAAGATGAATTTTGAATTGCAACGTATCCATCGGATTATTAAAGATTTAAAAAAATATATGGTAAAAGATATTTTTAAAATTAAACACTATAAAGTAAAAGAAGGTAACATTAAAGGGATGGAAAGTCTTGAGATAGATGATTCTACTTGGCAAGATTATACAACTGGCGATTTATGGGGCGGTTATGATAAACATATGTGGTTTAGGACAACTTTTTGTATTCCTGACAACTTTCAAGATGAATATGTTATATTTCAAATTAATACTGGTCATAAGGAAGGTTGGGATATTAGTAATCCTCAATTTTTATGTTATCTTGATGGAAAACTGATACAGGGTTTGGATGTGAATCATCGTACAGTTATTATAGATAATCAAGCAAAGGTTGGAAAAAGCTATTCTATTGCTCTTTTAGGTTATAGTGGCCTAAAACAGGAAAAGGTATTTCTTCAAACGAATCTTTTAGCTATTGATGAGGAAGTTAAAGAGTTTTATTATAATTTAAATAATTTATTTTGGACTGTCTGTATTCTGGAAGAAGAGGATATAAATCGAGTTAGACTGTTGAAAGACTTAAATAAAACTATTAATTTTCTAGACCTTCGTAAAATTTATTCTGAAGATTTTTATTGTAGTCTTAGAGAAGCAAATAAATATTTAAAAGATCATTATTATTCTAGAGTGAATAAAAATTGTCCTCTTGTTACAGCTATTGGTCATACTCATATAGATATTGCGTGGTTATGGACGATTAATCAGACAAAAGAAAAAGTGGTTAGAAGTTTTTCTACTGTTCTTCATTTAATGGATAGATATCCTGAATACAAATTTATGTCTAGTCAGCCTCAACTTTATGAATTTCTTAAAGAAGAAGAACCAGAACTTTTTGAAAAGGTAAAGGAAAAGGTAAAAGAAGGGCGTTGGGAAGTAGATGGTGCTATGTGGGTTGAGGCTGATTGTAATATTCCGTCTGGTGAATCTCTTGTTCGCCAACTTTTATTGGGTATAAGATTTTTTGAAAAAGAATTTAATGTCAAATGTAAAACGTTATGGCTTCCAGATGTATTCGGTTATTCTGCAACGTTACCACAATTACTTAAAAAAAGTGGTATTCATTATTTTTTTACTACCAAATTAGATTGGAATCAATTTAATAAAATACCTCATGATTCATTTATGTGGAAAGGTATTGATGGGTCTGAAGTTTTTACACAGCTTATTACTACTACGGATCATGTAGTCTTTGATAATGAAATTTTAAAACGTAAAAATCCTTATCAACAAACAACGTATAATGGGAGATTAAATCCCAATCATGTTTTGGGAAATTGGACAAGATATCGAAATAAAGAACTTACAGATGAAACTATACAATTATTTGGTTTTGGAGATGGTGGGGGAGGACCTACGGAAGAGATGCTGGAGAATGCAAGGCGTTTAAAATATGGTGTACCAGGACTTCCTAGAGTAAAGATAGATTTTCAAGGTAATTTCTTTGATAGGGTTTATAACAAAGTAAAAGATAATTCCAAACTTGCTCAATGGGTTGGTGAACTTTACTTTGAATGTCATCGAGGAACATATACTTCAATGGCAAAAAATAAACGTTTTAATAGAAAAGCAGAATTTCTATATATAGATATTGAAACTCTTTATTCTTTTAGCAGTCAATTAACCGATGAGCATTATCCTAAAGAGATGATTCATAAAGCTTGGAAGACTATACTTTTAAATCAGTTTCATGATATTATTCCTGGATCAGCTATTGAAAAAGTTTATGAACAAACGGATAAAGAATATATTACTTTATTGGAACAAGGCAATCAACTTTTAGATAAAGCGATGACATGTATTGCATCTTGTATTGATTTGTCCAATAAGTCTTTAATAGTATTTAATACATTATCGTATAATCGTAATGATATAGTAGAATTTCAGCTTCCTTGTGATAGTAATATTATTGGTTTAAAAGATGATACAAATGAAGTTTTCCCTATACAAGTGATAGAAGAGGGGAAAAAGGCAATTTTCTTTGCACAAAATGTTCCTTCTAAAGGTTATAAAGTATACGAATTCCTTACAGGTAATAAAAAAGAAGATTTTTCTCTTTCGTCTTGCAGCAATTGGAAGGATAATGTATTAGAAAATCCTTTTTTTAAAGTAACCTTTGATCAAGATTATAATATTAGTTCTTTATGGGATAAAAAATGTAGTCGTGAAATTATCTGTAAAAATAAAAAAGGAAATGTATTTCAAATTTTTGAAGATAGGCCTATAGACTTTGAAAATTGGGATATTGATATTTACTATAAAGAAAAAGTATATGAAATTTCAGAAGTAAACGAGGTTACTTTATTAGAAAATGGTCCTATTCGAACTTGTTTACAAATAATAAGAACGTATTATGATTCATCTATTGTTCAAAAGATTTATTTTTATCATCATATACCCAGAATTGATTTTAAAACAGAGATAGATTGGCATGAAAAACATGTTTTATTAAAGGTAGCCTTTCCGGTTGATGTGAATACGAATAAGGCATCTTACGAAATACAATATGGCAATATAGAAAGATCTACGCATGATAATACTTCATGGGATGTTGCTAAGTTTGAAGTCTGTGCTCATAAATGGGCAGATTTATCTGAAACAGGTTATGGAGTTAGCTTACTTAATGATTGTAAATATGGTTATGATATTAAGGGAAACTGCATGAGACTTACCCTGATTAAATGTGGAGAGTATCCTAATGTGAATGCGGATATTGGATATCATGAGTTTACGTATTCTCTTTATCCTCATCAAGGGGATTGGCGTAGAGGAAAAACTCAACAACATGCGTATAATATTAATGTTCCTATGTACAGTATTATTCAAGAAGCTCATAAGGGAACCCTACCGAAAGTCTGTTCGATGTTTTCTATTGATCAAGAAAATTGCATTATAGAAGTGATAAAGGCTCCTGAAGAAGGAGATGGTGTCATTATTCGACTATTTGAATATATGAATAAACGTACTCTTGCTACGATTCGAACATTTAAAGAAATAGAAACAGTTTATGAATGTGATTTATTAGAAAATAAAATTAATAAAGTAAAAGCTAAAAACAATGACTTTAGTATTACAGTAATGCCTTATGAAATTAAAACGTATCGTATTTATTTTAAAGAATTCTAATATAAAGGAGGTTTTATGGTGAAAATCAAAAAATATTTATCTATAGCCATTGGAATCTTGGAAGCTATGGAAAATAGAAAACACAGTCATACAGCAGATACGGTGTATGAAACTATTATAGAATTAGAAGAAGTTCTTAAGAAAAAAGGATTTATTTATCAAGAAAAATCTTCTAGATCAATTACAGGTACCATTAATTTAACAGTGACTAATGAAGAGAATGAAGGAATGATTACACAAGTTAAATTTTTTCCAATGAAAGATACAGATACTTTAAAAACATTTAATAAATTAGATGGTAGAATTAGTTTTATACGTTCGTATACAAAACCAGATGGTAGTTTATCCATACAGCTACCTATTGAATATGGAGATAGCTGTAAGTATTTTATGGAGATTTCAAAAGGTTCGGAGTATGAAATACTAAATGCCGAGGTCGATATTAAAGCAGGTGAAATAATTACGAATCAACAAATGCTCTCTCGAATTGTTAATATTCAAGAGAGGGGATGGAATGCTGGGGATATACATCATCACAGTATTTATAGCAGTCCTACTTATGGAGGTACAGATGATGTCATAGAATCTCCTTTAGAAGTTGCTCATTCTATGCAATCTGTTGGTCTTACTTATGGTGCTTTAAGTGATCATCATAATATTTTGAATCATTCTGAGTGGTTAAAAACTGCCTCTAAAGATTTTACACCTATTATTTCTAAAGAAATCTCAACTTCTAATGGTCATGTAATGTCATTAAATGTTCCTGTAGATGTTATTTATGATATCCCCAAAGGGAAACAAAGAACAGAAGAATTTTTGAGAAACGAATTTATCCGGATAACTGATGAAATTCATACCTTTAACGGTCTTGCACAAATTAATCATCCCAAAGATCTTAGTCCTGCCATTTCTTTAAATCCTAAATTTATGGATATGATCGAAATTTTTGATACTATGGAAATTTGGAATGGATCAAATCCTATGCTACGTGGAACAACGAATTATGCTGCTGTTTTATTATGGCTTGACCTTCTTGAAGAAGGAAGATTTATTCCTGCTACAACGGGTAGTGATACCCATAATATCCGTGCTAATGATTATAATAAAATGTTAGATAAAATAACTTGGCTTGTTACAACAGCTAAATCAATCGTATCTGTTCTTCCGTCAGAGTTGAAAAGTGAAGTTACGTATCTTATTTGTTTATATGATAAGACTGTTTCACTATTAGAAAATTGGGCAGAAAATTCTTTAGGGTCTGGTTGTGTTAGAACCTATGTATATTTAGATAAAGAATGTTTGCCCGAAAATATACTCTCTAGTTTAAGGAAGGGAAATAGTTTTTTAACTAATGGACCTATCCTTATACCTAGTATAAAAAATAAAATACCCGGTGAAATGGTAGAAGTTGGTCATCATCAAATAGATATCGATATTAAACTTATTTCTAATAAACCGTTGGAGAATCTATATATCTATACCAATGGAAAAAAACTTACTATTATTCCTTTAGAAAATAAAATCAATAAGGATAGTAAAATTTTTAACTATAGTCAAAAACTAAAAGACTTTAATATAGAAGATATAGAATGGATATTATTTTCAGCTGCTAGTGATTGTACAAATTTAGCTATTACGAATCCTATATTTATTCAACATAAGTAATTATTTTAGTTATTTAATTTTCTATACTGGGTAGGAGTCATTCCATATCGTTCTTTAAACAATTTGGTGAAATAATTAAGATTAGAGTAACCAAGTTGTTCTGCGATATCTGCGACTTTTATTTTTGTATCTCCTGTTAACATTTTTGCTGCTTTTTCAAATTTCACAGTAATTACAAAGTCTGAAAATTTGGTACCTGTTATTTCTTTAAATAATCTACTTAAATGTCCTGTACTTAAATTAAAATGATCTGCAACGGAGTTAAGAGATAATTGTGAATCTACATTTCCTTTAATATAGTTAATGATGTCTCCAATTAGGGTATTGTTTATATTATTATTTCTTATATGAATATTTTCAATAAATCGATCGATTATTTCATGAAACCATGAGATACATTCATCTAAATTTTGAATCTTGGCATAACTATTTAGTAAATGATGTTGACTCAATTGTGGATCAGAAATATTTTGGGAATTACATTCTTTGGAGATCAGACTGATCAGTTGTATTGAAAGATTATACATATAAAGGTAAGAATATCCATGTATTCTTATTTGAGTAAATAACAGTTTCATATTTTCTTTTAGTAAGTCTAATTTCTGGGTTTTTAAGCAGGTTTCAAAATCTTGCAATATATCTTTATTAAAATTTGTAGATTTTTGTTCGTATTCAAGAATTAGATCTTCGGTAAAAATATTTCCGTTATCATAAATAAAGCTATATTTAAAATAATCCATTGCATTTTGGTAATATTCACGGCACTTTTTTAAGTCATTAAAAGGATTGGTAATTGCAAAGTTAAAAATAGATGTAAATTGCTTGTTTAATATTTTTAAAAGTTCTTTAGCTTGGATAAGTTCTTTATCATAATTTTTTTTATTTGTGTTAATAATGCAAGTAAAGTAGCCTTCATAATCAAAGATGGTTGCCATCTTAAGGATACCCTCTTTAGATGTATTATAGTAGTTGTCTAAAATTTCATTAATAGTAATATGAATTAATTCTTTTTCTTCATAGTTAAATTTATGATAAAAAGTGGAGTCTATTTTTATAAGCAGGATATAAAAACTATTATTAATAAATTTTTTATTTAAGATTTTTAATCTATTATTGAGCTCTTCTAGAGTATTAATTTTACTATTTATTAAATTAATAATGATATTATTAAGAATTAAAACGTCATTTTTTTCTACAACTCCTTTTAGCTGATTTAGTTTTGTATCAATACTTGAAAAGGCTTGATGTATCGTTGTAATATCTCCATCTGGTTGAATTTCCATAAGGCCTTTTTTACGGGATAATTCTACTAAATTTTTTAATGGTTTATAAAGCCACTTTCCAATAAATAATATTGCACCTAGCACTACAATAATAATAATAAGTCCCCATATAAAAATATATCCTAAAGAAGAAAATATTGTAGTCAATATATTATTATCATCGGTTGTATAGATATATTTCCAAGAGTTTATTTTAGATGGTAGCCAAATGATATTTTGTATATTTCCATCTTTTTTGATTTTTTCATAACCTGTATGTGTAGTTTTGATTATATCTAACAGTTGTATCTGTTTGTTAGGATATAAAAGGTTATGGGTATCTGTATCAAATAGTACATTGTGTTTATTATCTATTATTTTAAAATTATCTTTTTGTACATTGGTTCTAGAAAAGAAGCCTTGAAAAATTTTATTGATATCTAAATTGATGCTAATGATAATATTCGTTTTATTAGCCGGTACGAATATAGGAGTAAGCTGTACAAAAGACATAATGGTTTTATTTTTATAATAATCTATATTTTCAGCCGGAGAAATCCAAAATTGGTTAGAATCTTGATGTTGAATTGAATCTAATAGATTATAATTTACTAGATTTAAATATTGATCTTTATTTTTTGTTACATTATAAAAAACTCCTGTTTTTGATGAAATATAGGTATCATGTTCTTTATTATAGATCGTTATTGAATCAATAAATTCTGCATTACTTGCTAGACTACTTAGATATTTTTGTATATGTAGAACATTTGTAAAGTCGGAAGGATTATATTTATAAATCCATGAATCTTCGATAATATTTAATTCGTAGATATTATCTTGAAAGATACTCTTTGTAACAATAGTATGAATTTTATCTAAAATATATTGATCTGTAAATATTTGAAATTGAGTAATAGTATTGATGTTTTCTTCTAACTCTTGTTTTTTAATATTTTGATTTTGATAATTAATAAATACGAA
>JAAYSE010000195.1 GCA_012524135.1 Candidatus Epulonipiscium sp.
GGTCACAAAACAGGCACCGATGGCTGGAATAAGGGATTCTTCTAGTTTGGGTGTATTGATGATTAATGCATATAATAAAACCATAGATGAAATTGAAGAGATATTACAAAATAGAGTATATACATCATTGTTTTAAATAAAAAAGGGCTCTTACCAATCATTAAGTAGAAATAAAATAGTTTACCTAATGATTAGGTGTAGAGCCTTTTTTGGAGTATTATTTTTGAATAGTAGCTTTCGTTTGAGAAGGAGTGGTAATATTATTTTTTACATAATAGATAGCATGTCTTACACCAGGAATCATAAGTAGTAAAGCAGTTAAAAAGGTTTCAACACCAATATAACTGATATTATATACAATGGCATACGTAACAGGATGCCATCCTTCTGGAGTATACATGGCAAAGAAAATATAACCAGAAAGAAAAGCAAAAATAAATCGAGCAAAGGTTCCAGAAAATAATCCAAAAAATAAACCATTGTGTTCATTTTTTTGGAATAATCCAGATAATCCTAAAGCACCAAAAGCCAATGGGTAATCTAATAAAATTTGTAAAGGATGGACGACATAAGGTCCTAAAATAAGTTTAATCAGACCTAAAGAAATACCAGCCAATACGCCAGGTAATGTACCAAACCAATACCCAATAAGAATAATAAAAAGCATACTAAAAGGTGTTACACTTCCTCCTTGTGGTAAACGCATTAGTTTAAATTGAGAAAGTACCACAGACATTGTAATAGCTACTGCTGAATACGTTAAAGATTGTACAGTTAAGGCTTGGTGTTTATTTAAGATAGCAATAAAAACCAAAAGAATAAGAACAGTTACAATAGCTACCGTTATTTGTCCAGTAGCAGACGTAAAAAAGTTTTGTAATACTTCTTCTGAAAACATAAAAAAAACCTCCCTTTTCATATCCGCTGGGAAGTAGGAAAAAGAGATGCTACTATGTAATATAAGTAAACACTCTCTAACCGCTTTCCTACGCCAGTATAATCTGGTTCAGGTACAAAGGGTCCGTATATTATATTACGATCTCAGCCATCAGGCTCCCCTAGCGGAAACATATAAAATTATAGTAGTTAGCTGCAAAGCTATTGTATTTACTATATAATAAAGGAAAAGATATGTCAAGAAAAAGGAGAATAGATATATATAAACTATTTGCTATTGATATGGATGATACGTTATTAAAAAGAAGGAGTGCAAGTTGTTATTTGATTTGGATTGTTAAAAAATGGGGATTGGATGTACAATTTTATTTAAAGGGTCTGTTTCATAACTAATTAGTTATGAAATAGTCCTTTTTTCTTATTTAGAAATTTTTATTTCAAAATAAAACTATTTATAATTTTACTTCGAATATACTAATAGTGAGTCAAAATACATTATAGTTTATCAAAAAAATACAAATAAGTGGTGGGACATGGATAGAGACATAAGATTAATAAAAAAAATTAAAAAGAAATCAGATAGGATTGCAGCGAATGAACTTATTTCTAAATATTATAAAGAAATATATTCATATGTATATAAACAGACAGTGAATAAAGAACTTTCAATGGATTTGACTCAGGAAATTTTTATTAGCATGTTAAAGTCAATAAATAGTTATGATGAAAAGAAAGCTTCTTTTAAGACTTGGTTATATAAAATTGCAACTTATAAATTGATAGATTATTATCGTTCTAAGTATTATAAATATAATGCTATAGCAGTTTCCATGGATAATTTTACTATATATGATAAGGAAGATGTGGAAGTCGCAATAGAAAACAAAGAGGATGTTGAAAGGATAATGAATATAGTTAATAGACTTGATATGGTAGGTCAACAAGTATTTAGATTAAAGCTTTTTGCGGAGTATACTTTTTTAGAAATATCAAATGCACTAGAGATACCTGAGTCTACAGCGAAAACTAAGTATTATTCAATACTTAAAAAAATTAGAAAAGATTTTGAGGTGGAATGATATGAGGATAGACATGCCTGATGAAAAGACAATAAAGGAAGAAATAAATAGCATTGTATCAAAAGGATTAGAACCAAAAGAATCATTTTATTCTTATTTGAAGAATATGTACAAACAAATAGGAATTAGATATTTATTTCGTGATGGGTTAGAAATTCTTTTTACTATTTTATTGGTATTTTCTATTTTATCTTTTGCAATTATTGATGGAAATATATATGATGTTCAAAGTGTTGATGGTATATATGTTTATTTATTCATAGCTTCTCCTATATTATATTTAATAATGTCTGTTTTACATTTTGTTGATGTAATACAAAATAAAACTTATCAAATAGAAATGACATGTAAATATAATATTTATCAAATATCAGCATTTAGAATGTTTTGCTTTAGTATTATATGTATTTTGTTTAATTTTATTTTTGTATATATGATTGCTTATAAATATACAGAAATAAATTTTTTAAAGGCTTTTACGATTTCAATAGCATCATTATTTATATTTTCTGTAGTATTTTTATTTATAATGATGAAGTTTAAATATAAATTTACAAAGTATTTCATAGTAATAGGGTGGATAGTAATTAATTTAGCGTTATGTATATTTAGTATAAAATTTTATTCTGATTTACTAAATAATATTTCTATATATACATGGTGTGCTGTAATTATAGGTTCCCTATTTATTTATATAAAAAATATTAAAAAACTTATTAGTTTTAGAAATATAGAAGGGGTGATTTAAATGTTGATAGTAAACAATGTAAGTAAAAGTTATGGAAAGTTTTTAGTTTTAAAAGATATAAATCTTGAATTTACAAATGGTGTTTATGGCTTGTTAGCACCAAATGGAGCTGGCAAGACTACTTTGATTAAAATGCTTGTTACTTTACTTTTTCCAAATGAAGGAGAAATCCTTTATAATGGTACAGAAATTTCTAAAATGGGTGATGACTACAGGGATATATTAGGTTATTTACCTCAAGAGTTTGGATATTATAAAAATTATAGTCCAAGAAAGTTTCTTCATTATTTATCTGCCTTGAAAGGAATGGACAGGAAACAAGCCAAAGAAAGGATAGATGAACTTTTAAAATTAGTTGGGCTTGAAAATGTAGCAGATAAAAAGATGAAAAAATTTTCAGGTGGTATGATCCAAAGAGTGGGTATTGCTCAAGCTATGCTTAATGATCCTAAAATTCTTATATTGGACGAGCCTACTGCAGGATTGGATCCAAAAGAAAGGGTACGTTTTAGAAATTTACTAGCTGAATTATCTAGAGAAAGAATAGTTATTCTTTCTACCCACATTGTTTCTGATATAGAGTCAATAGCTAATGAGATAATCATGATAAAAGATAAGAAAGTTCTATATAAAGATACTTTAAGAAACATATGTAAAATTTTTGATGGAATGGTTTATGAAACAAAAGTTGATTTTGATGAAGTTTCTGATTTTAGAAAACAGCATTTTTCTCTATCTGAAAAGCAAGAAAATGACAAAATGAAAATAAGATTTATATCTGAAAAGAAACTTGAGGATTCTTGGAACGCCTTAGTACCAAGTATAGAAGATGTATTTCTTTATATTTATAAAGATGAAGCTTTAATGGAGGAGTAAAATACTATGAATGTAAGAAAAAATGAATTAAAAAAAGCTGCAACTTCTCCCATTATAATAGGACTTTTAATTTTATTTATAGTTTTTAATTCTATTATAATATTTCAACATTCATATGTTAAGGATGAATTAAAAGTTTTGAACAAAATGGTAGATACATTTGGTTATAAAATAGATGATAAAATGGAGGCTAATTTTAACAATTATTATGATACTCAATTGAAAAAACTAAATGAAATAATAAATAAAAAGATATCTAGAAAATATGAAAGTGTATCAGAATTTTATGAAGAACAAAACTATTATATTGAAGATACTTATAATAAAGAAGAAATAGAATTTATAAAAGAATTGGGAATAGTGGAAGCCTATTTTTATACAATGAAAGATATTGATGAGGTTTATTCAAAAGTTGACATTATGGGAATAGCTGAAGGTGAAATAAAAAAATATGGTCTTAGTGGCAAGGCTGCAGATA
>JAAYSE010000196.1 GCA_012524135.1 Candidatus Epulonipiscium sp.
TTATCTTCTACACAATTAGAAATTCTTTTAGAAGCTTTAAAACAATGTCTTCCTATGCATCAAATAGAGGAATTTACCATTGAGGCAGGACGGCCTGATACCATTACTATGAAAAAATTAGAAGTGATGAAGACATATCATGTAGATCGTATTTCTATTAATCCTCAAACGATGAATAATGAAACTTTGAGGAGAATTGGTCGAAATCATAAGGTGGAAGATATTTATAAAACTTTTGAAATGGCCAAGAAGATAGGTTTTCATTCTATTAATATGGATTTAATAGTAGGTTTGCCGGGAGAAAATATAGATCATGTAAAATATACATGGGATCAATTAGCTACATTACAACCAGATAATATTACCGTTCATACGATGGCTATTAAAAGAGCTTCTCAACTTTATAAAAACCAAAAAAAATATGATGGTTTAACACAAGAAGAGATAGAAAAGATTCTTTTGTTTACTCAGGAACAGACCTGTAAAATGGGTTTAGAACCTTATTATTTATATCGCCAAAAAAACACAGTGGGTAATTTTGAAAATGTGGGCTATTGTATTCCTGGTAAAGAAGGAATTTATAATATTGAAATTATAGAAGAAAAACAAACAATTTTAGCTTTTGGAGCAGGATCAGCTACAAAAATAGTAGATCCAAATACGAACCATATTCAACGAATTGCCAATGTAAAAGATGTAAATCATTATATTCAACGGGTAGATGAAATGATTCAAAGGAAAAAAGAATGGTTTAATTAGGAGGAAAGAAGATGTTAACGAAAGCCCCAAGAGGGACAAAAGATTTATTTGGAAATGAAACTTTAAATTGGCGTCGAGTAGAACAAATTATTATTGATCTATGTAAAAATTTTGGATTTTATGAAATACGAACTCCTATTTTTGAACATACGGAATTATTTCAAAGAGGAGTAGGAGAAACGACGGATATTGTACAAAAAGAAATGTATACTTTTACAGATAAAGGAGAGCGATCTATTACATTAAAACCAGAAGGAACAGCAGGCGTAGCAAGAGCTTATATTGAACATAACATGCAAGGAGAGGCTCAGCCTACTAAATTATTTTATATTACACCAGCATTTCGATATGAACGACCTCAAGCAGGACGTATGCGACAATTTCATCAATTTGGTGTAGAAATGATTGGATCTAGAGAAGCTTCAGCAGATGCAGAAGTTATATCACTGGCAGCTCTTCTTTTAGAACGTTTAGGTATTACAAAGGTCGAATTACATATTAATAGTTTAGGTGGTCCAGAATGTAGGAAAAAGTACAATACCATATTAAAAGATTATTTAGGAGAGCATTTATCAGAGCTTTGTCCTACTTGTCAAGAAAGATATGAAAAAAATCCTCTTCGTGCTTTAGATTGTAAAGTAGATACATGTCAAGCAATAGTGAAGCAGGCGCCATCTACGATTGATGCTTTAGGAGAAGAATGTAAAGCACATTTTGAGCAGTTAAAAGATTTACTTACAGAAATGAATATTCCTTTTGTAGTAGATCCAGGGATTGTAAGAGGATTAGATTATTATACAAGAACTGTTTTTGAATTTATTTCTAAAGATATTGGTTCTCAAGGTACTGTATGTGGTGGAGGACGTTATGATGGACTCATTGAAGAATGTGGAGGGAAACCTACACCAGCAGTTGGTTTTGCTATAGGAATAGAAAGGTTGTTGATGGTCATGGAAGCGGAGCAAGGACCTTATCAGCATCCGGTTCAAAGAGATTTATTTATTGGCGCTATTGGAGATCAAGCGATGATAAAGGCTCATGG
This sequence comes from Candidatus Epulonipiscium sp., assembly GCA_012524135.1. Taxonomy (GTDB): domain Bacteria; phylum Bacillota; class Clostridia; order Lachnospirales; family JAAYNZ01; genus JAAYNZ01. The sequence continues at coordinate 1,802 of JAAYSE010000196.1, forward strand.
ATTGATTTATCAATTACGTAAAGTAGGTATTTCAGCTGAAGGAGATCACTTAGATCGTAGCGTACGAGCACAGATGAAATATGCCAATAAAATAGGAGCATCGTATTCCTTTATTTTGGGTGATGAAGAATTAAAAGTCCAAAAAGTAGCATTAAAAAATATGGATACCGGTGAACAAGAAGAAGTAGAGTTATCAAAGTTGGTAGAAACAATGAAACAAAAAATAGAAGCATAATATTAGAAGAATACTAGATAGTGGAGGTTAAATCATGGGAGAAAGTATGAAAGGCTTAAGTAGAAGTCATAGATGTACAGAAGTATCAGAGGCTATGTTAGGACAAAAAGTAACGGTTATGGGTTGGGTACAAAAAAGACGAGATTTAGGGAAACTAATATTTGTAGACTTACGAGACCGTAGTGGAATTTTACAAGTCGTTTTTGATAGTCAAGAATTATCTAAAGATCTATTTTCAAAAGCAGAAACGATTCGAAGTGAATATGTATTGGCTGTATCTGGTGTAGTAGCGTCAAGAGGACCCGAAGGTATTAATCCTAATCGAATTACAGGAAAGATTGAAATTCATGTAGAAGATTTTAGAATTTTATCAGAAGCAGAAACGCCTCCTTTTGAAGTAATGGAAAATAGTACAGTAAAAGATGATTTACGATTAAAATATAGATATCTAGATCTTCGTAGACCGGATTTGCAAAGAAATTTAATGATGAGACATCGAGTAGCAGCTATTACTAGGGAATTTTTAAATCAAGAAGGATTTTTAGAAATAGAAACTCCTATGTTGACAAAAAGTACACCCGAAGGGGCTAGAGATTATTTAGTTCCTAGTCGAATTCATCCAGGACATTTTTATGCACTTCCTCAATCACCACAACTGTTTAAACAATTGTTAATGGTATCGGGATTAGATCGTTATTATCAAATTACAAAATGTTTTCGTGATGAGGACCTTCGAGCAGATCGTCAACCAGAGTTTACTCAAATTGATATGGAACTTTCCTTTGTGGAAGCTGAAGATGTTATGAATATTAATGAACGATTATTAAAGAAATTATTTAAAGAAGTAATGAATGTAGATGTTTCACTTCCTATTCCTCGTATGACATATCAAGAAGCAATGGATCGTTTTGGATCAGATAAACCAGATATACGATTTGGTATGGAACTAGTGGATATTTCAGAAATTGTAAAAGATGGTGAATTCGGAGTTTTTAAAAATGCTGTAGCAGCAGGAGGTAGTGTACGAGGGATTAATGGAAAAGGTTGTGGAAGTTTTTCACGAAAACAAATTGATCGATTAGGTGATGTAGCTAAAGATTTTGGAGGAAAAGGGTTAGCGTGGATTGTTATTGAGGAAGATGGCAGTTACCGTTCTCCTATTGCAAAATTCTTTAGTGAAGCGATGTTCAATCAAATAGTAGAAGCATTAGAGGGTGAACCAGGGGATTTACTCCTTTTCTGTGCGGATGAAAATGATATTGTTTATGATGTATTAGGTAATCTTCGACTTGAATTAGCTAAAAGATTGGATTTACTTAAAGATGATGATTATCAATTTTTATGGGTAACGGAATTCCCTTTATTAGAATGGTCGAAGGAACAAGAAAGATATGTAGCAAAACATCATCCTTTTACTATGCCTATGGAAGAAGATTTAGCACTTCTGGATACAGAGCCAGAAAAAGCAAGGGCAAAAGCTTATGATATTGTGTTAAATGGAGTGGAAATTGGTGGGGGAAGTATTCGTATTCATCAAAGAGATATTCAAGAAAAGATGTTTGAAGTTTTAGGATTTAGTAAAGAAGTAGCGTATGAACGTTTTGGATTTTTACTTAAAGCTTTCCAATATGGTACACCTCCTCATGGAGGCTTGGCTTATGGCTTGGATCGAATTGTTATGCTTATGGCCGGAGCAGATAGTATTCGAGATGTAATTGCCTTTCCTAAGGTCAAAGATGCTACTTGCCTGATGACAGAAGCACCTGGAATAGTAGAAGAAAAGCAGGCACAAGAATTGCATATTCAAATTATAAAACAAGAGGAAGAAGAAAAATAAATATTAAAAATATAGCAGAATGAAAAATTTCATTCTGCTATATTTTTAGGCAGAGAGCTTTATCAGACTTTTATTACTTCAAAAGAGTATATAGAGATAGATACAATAAACCAGATGAATATTTGGAGGCAGATAGACATGCAAGAGGGTCGAAATAAATCTTTAGTTGGTGTTATTTTAGTTTTGATAGGAATCTATCTATTATTAAATCGGGTATTTGGATTTAATCTTATTCCTTTTCAAGGTTTGATGTGCTTTTTTTTAGGCGGTGCATTGTTATTACTTTATAATACAAAACGTAAAACGTGGGCATTAGTTATGGGAAGTATTTTATTTTTCATTGGTTTTTTAGATGGAGCTTCTAGCCTATCTTTACATCCTAATATAATAGCTAGTGGAGTTTTTTTAATACCCGGTATTATTTTTATGATTTTATACCAACAAACAAAAACATTAGGATTTTTAATACCGGCCTCTATCTTACTTTGGTTTGGAGGATTTATTATGATGACCATTTTTTCCATTCCGGGAGTGATACAAGGCGGATTGTTTTTTGTATTTATGGGAATGTCTTTTGTGATGATGTATCTTATAGGGAAAGAAAGAATTGGAAAGTGGCCTTTTGTTCCAGCTAGTATTTTACTTGGATTTGGAGGAGTTATTTTATTAACTTCTTCTCTTCGAATTGCTATCAAGCTTTTTCCTATTATTATCCCTACAGTTTTGATAGGGATAGGTATTTATATTATATTTAGAAATCGTAAACAACAATAAGATATGGAATAGTTGCTCCTAAAGAATAGGTATAGTATAATATTTTTATCTAAAAATAAAGGAGAAGTAGAATGGAACATGCTTTTTTGCGAACAGAATGTTTACTAGGTTCGGATGCTATGGAAAAATTGTATAAAAGTAAGGTAGCTATTTTTGGCATTGGAGGAGTAGGAAGTTTTGTAGTTGAAGGTTTAGTGCGTTCTGGTATTGGACATTTTGTATTAGTAGATCACGATACGATTGATATTACTAATTTAAATCGTCAAATTCATGCGATCATGAAAACGGTGGGACGTTATAAAGTAGATGTTATGAAAGAAAGAATGTTACAAATTAATCCAAAAGTAAAGGTAGAAACATATAAGACGTTTTTCCTTTTAGATAAAGAAGAAGAGGTACCTTGGGAAGGATTGGATTATGTTGTTGATGCTATAGATACAGTGAGTGGGAAAATTGCTTTAGTAGAAAAAACGATGAAAAAACAAATACCCATAATTAGTTGTTTAGGAACGGGTAATAAATTAGACCCTACTCAGTTAGAGGTAGGAGATATTTATGAAACCAGTGTATGTCCTTTAGCCAAAGTGATGCGAAAAGAGCTAAAAAAACGAGGTATTCCTAAATTAAAAGTGGTTTATTCTAAAGAATCTCCAAGTAAACCTTTTAGTATAGAACAAAATCAAATAGTAAAACAAGGAAAACGGCCTGCACCAGCTAGTATTTCTTTTGTTCCATCGGTAGCAGGTATGATTATTGCAGGAGAAGTTATAAAAGACTTAACGAAAGGAGAGGCTTGATGAGGGAGAAAGGAATGGTAATAAAACAAGAGCAGGGTATGGTGCTAATTCAATTAATACGTCATGAAGCTTGTCAAAATTGTGGAGCTTGTTCTATGGGGGCTCAAGATCAGGAAATGATTATTACAGCAGAAAATCACTGTCAAGCAAAAGTAGGAGATTGGGTATACCTAGATTTGGAACAAAGCAATTTCTTTAAGGCAGTAGGTATTATGTATGGCTTACCTTTAATTTCTCTTTTGTTGGGACTCTTACTGGGATATGGATTGGCGACATGGATAGGACAGACTACTTTAAAAGAGCCGTTAGCGTTGTTATTTGCTTTAATGATGATGGCGATTACCTTTCTTTGGATTCGATCGAAAGAGTCAAAGTGGAGTAAACAAAAATTTCGTCCTATTGCAGTAGAAATCGTAAAAAAAGTGGAAGAAGCATAATAAAATTGCTTCTTCCACTTTTTTTATTGACCATAATAAGCATTCGCACCATGTTTACGTAAAAAATGTTTATCTAACAAAGTGCGGTTCATTGGTTTTGCTTTGGAGTTAATCTGTAGAGAAAATAGAGCCATTTTAGCGACTTCTTCCAAGACTACTGCATTATGAACGGCATTTAAAGCATCGGTTCCCCAAGAAAATGGTCCATGATTTTTAACTAATACACTAGGAATAGTATTTGGATTTTTCTTTTGAAAAGTTTCAATGATAACGTTACCTGTTTCTAATTCATATTTGCCATTAATTTCTTCTTCCGTCATATCTCTGGTAAGAGGAATTTCACCATAAAAATAATCACCATGTGTAGTTCCAAGTGGAGGGATTTCTCGACCGGCTTGTGCAAAAGAAGTAGCATAAGTAGAATGAGTATGAACAATACCACCGATAGTAGGAAAAGCTTTATATAAAGCAAGATGAGTAGGAGTATCCGAAGAAGGTTTATATTTTCCTTCAATTTGATTTCCTTCTAGATCCATTACTACCAAATCAGAGGCTTTCATATGATCATAGGCAACTCCGCTAGGTTTAATAACAAATAATCCTTTTTCTCTATTAATACCACTTACATTTCCCCAAGTAAATGTAACTAATTTATACTTAGGTAATAATAAATTAGCTTCTAATACTTGTTCTTTTAATTCTTCTAACATATACATCCTCCTAACAAAAGCTTTCCCGTATTATAATTTTATGTGGTACAATAACACGAATTTTTTCTTTTCGATTTTCATTGATCTGTTCTAGAAGTAATTTTACACTCTGAGAACCCATAAATTCTGTATAAATTTTTACAGTAGATAAGGTAGGTGAAATGTACTTAGAGGTTGGAATGTCATTACAACTTATTATCGATATTTGTTCAGGAATTTTTATATTCGCTTCTTTTATTGCTCGTAAAGCACCAATAGCTAGTGTGTCGCTAGCAGTAAAAACACAGGTAGGTATATTATTTTGTTGAGCAAGTAATTGTTTCATTAATAGATATCCATCCTTATAATTAAAATGACCTATCTTTACTAGATTTTCATTATATAAATCAATTTTTTTTAGGTAGTTTTGAAATACTATTTCACGCTCATCTTCAAAGGTATGATCGGTACCGATAATTTTTTCACGTCCACCAATAAAGCCAATTTTTTTATGCCCCTTTTTGAGAATACAATCTAAAATATCATGCGTAATTTCTTTAAAATCAGCAGTAACACAATCATATTCAAACTTGGGAGCAATTCCATGAACTAATACTAAATTTTTAGAGTAGTTTTGAAAATGTTTTAATTGTTGGTGTTCAAATTTACCAAGAACAATGATTCCATCATATTTTTGTTCGGGAAATTGATAATTTTCATTTCCATTATTAAAAATTTTAGTCAAGGAAATATTATTTAATTTACATTCATTTTCTATACCAATACGAATAGAAAGAAAATAAGGATCATTTAATTCTTGCACTTCATCATACCAATGAACTAAGGCAAATGAATGTGTAGCATTCATTTGTTTATTAGTACGAATTGGTTTTTGATAGGATAATTGTTCAGCGGCTTCAAAAACTCGTTTTTTAGTTTCTAGGGAAACATGAATAGTTTCATCATGATTTAATACTCTAGAAACTGTAGCAGGAGAAACGTCAGCCAGTAATGCAATGTCTCGAATGGTAGCCATAAATACACCTCTCTAAAACAATACTATTTTTATTATAGCATAAA
>JAAYSE010000197.1 GCA_012524135.1 Candidatus Epulonipiscium sp.
AATAAAAATGGATGGAGGTGTAAAAATGAATAATAATAAATTATTTACAGTAAAAACTTCTATGAAAAAGGAAGACTATCATAAATTTTTATATATAGCTACTTTTTTAAGGAGTAAAATAATAATCCCATTGATGCTTCTTATATCTGCTTTGGTTGCTGTTTTTCTTGCTTATAGTGAAAGTCAATTTGATACAATAAAGTTTATTGTTTCATGGATTCTATTATTAGTGGTAGCTTTTTTTACAATTATATTTAAAATTGAAATGAGAAACAAACAAAGAATAAAAACTGATAAAACGGGAGTATTTAATTCAGAAGAAATATTGGAATTTTATGAGGATTTTTTAATTATAAAAAGTACTGTATTTGAAGGTGAATCTAAAATCAAGTATAGTCAATTTTATCAAGTATTAGAGTCAAAGGATTACTTTATTACCTATTTTAATATGAACCAAGCTTCTTTGATTAGAAAAAAAGACATGGATAAAGAAACAATTGAAAAGTTAAGAGTTTTATATCGAAAAAATATGGGCAAAAAGTATAAAAAAATTTAATTTAATAATTGTAAAGATCATTGATTTATAGTAAAAAAGGCTAGCAAATAGCATAGGAGAATGATTTTTCTTTCTATGCTTGATAATATTTTTAGTTAAAGTGAGGCTAGGAAAATGAAAAAAAGAAGTATAATGAATTTGAGTTTACTTGTTATAATGGTAATGCTCATATCTAGTATAGAAATCTTTGCTGCTAATCAAATCAGATTGGTATTAGATGGGCAAGATGTTACTACATTAGCAACACCTATAGTTCAAAATGGTAGAACGCTTGTACCTATTCGATTTATTGCTGAAGAATTGGGAGCAAAAGTTGATTGGAATAATAAAGATAAGATTGTTACAATTGAAAGAGCAGGTAATTCAATAATTTTAAAAATTGATAGCCATTTAGTTCAATATCAAGGGAAAGAAAAAAGTTGTAGTTTAGTTGATATGCCTCCCCAAATTATAAATAGTCGTACTTTTGTGCCTCTTCGTTTGGTTAGTAATGCATTAGGAATTGGCGTTAATTGGGATGCAGATAATAGAACGGTTAGTATTGATTCTAATAAAAAGGTAGATACTTTAGCCTTTTATGATGTGAAAATTTCATCTGTTAAATCTGGACAAACTATAAAAGGAAAAACTGATTTACAAATTTCATTGCCAAACAATAGTATAAAAAATGCTGCAGAGATAAAATACCTTCTATTGGATCCAAAAACAGCGAAGGGATTTGTTGTAGCTAAAGGTAGTAATTTAACAGCTAAATACAACTGGTTACCTAATTTACAAGAAAGTGGTGAAAGAGTTCTTGTAGCTGCTATTTATGATAACAAAGGGAATTTCATAGCAGGAGATGCTAATTTGGTGAATGTTGACGTAGATCCTAAAGTATTATTAACTGGAATTCAACAAGATGAAATAGTAGATCATACAATATTTCTTGGCGCAGATATTAATTTTGTTACATCCTATGTTAAATATGAAATTACGAATTTGGATACAGGAAAGAAAATAGTAACTACAGAATCCGATCCAAAAGGAGTTTATACATGGTCTCCGATGGTTCATGAAAGTGGAAGATATTCTTTTAGGGTAATAGCCTATGATAGTAATGATAAGGCTTATAGTAGTGAAATAATCACTGCGGAGGTTGAAATTCCTCACAAATTGTCATTAACAGGGGTATCTAATGGACAAACGATAGATAAACCAATTACATTATCAACTTCTAGGAATTTTTATGTAGATGAAACAGAATATATTTTAAAAGATATAAATACGGGTAGGGAAGAAAGTTTAAAGAAGTTTGGCTATGGAAGTTATCGGTGGTTTCCCAAGATTGAATACTCGGGTTCTAAAGTTCTATTCGTTAGAGTTAAGGATACGAAAGGAATCATTCATGAAAGCGAAGGCATAAATGTAAATATAGTAGGGATTCCAAAACTTATTTTAGAAGGTGTAGGTCCTAAACAAGTGCTAACAAAAGCTGTTAAGTTAAATATAACAAGTAATGTTCAATTTGATAGTGTGGATTATATTCTTACAAGAGTAAATACAGGAGAAAAAAAGATTATTGCGTCTAATCAAAGTTTTTCAGATGATTGTATTTATACTCCAACTAAAAAGGATGAAGGCAATTGGAGCATTAAGGCTATAGGAAGTTATCA
>JAAYSE010000198.1 GCA_012524135.1 Candidatus Epulonipiscium sp.
CCTTCTTTATCAATAAATCCCCACTTCCCTGTAGCTTCATCTCCTACACGAATAGCTGCTAATCCTTCACTAAAAAAATGGGTCCCATCAAATTTAGGTTCTATTTCAAATTCTCCTTTTGAATTAATATAACCCCATTTTCCATTTTTACTATCTCCCATACGCACTGCTGCTAATCCTTCACGAAAAGGTGCAGCTGCATCAAACTGAATAGGAATAATCATATCACCTTCTTTATTAATATAACCCCATTTAACAGTGGGCTTAGACATACATGAAGTAAGTAAAAAAGTCATACTCATTATCATTAATCCTATCAAAATACGTTTGTATTTCATATATCCATTATCCTCCTATAATGACCAGTACATGTTTACTTTGAACCAGTCATCCGCTACTATTTTTATAATATTATACTATAAAGTCCTTTTTCTTCTATAAAATATTTTTTTCTTTTTCATTCGTTTTTTTATCAATTATAATATACTTCAAAAGATTTTAGCAAGTAATAATGATCTAAAACACCACCTAATTCTCGTATGGAATGCATCGCTAACATAGGATTTCCAATATCTAAAGAACGAATACCTAAATGACCACTAACAATAGGACCAATCGTAGATCCACCTCTTTCATCAGAACGACTCACAAACATTTGTACCGGTACTTTAGCTTTTTCACAAACATTTTTGTATACACCACTAGAATCTCCATCCGTGGTATAGCTTTGATTTGCATTGATTTTAATTACAGGACCTTTGTTTATTTTAGGATGATTCGTAGGATCATGCTTTTCTGGTGAGTTTGGATGAATCGCATGAGCCATATCCGCTGAAATCATAAAAGAAGAAGATAAAGCACGTAACCATTCCTCTCTGTCTTTTCCAAGCGATAAACTAATTCTCTCTAATACATGGATTAAAAAAGGACTATCTGCTCCTTGTTTTGTACGACTGCCCACTTCTTCATTATCATAACAAACCATTACATTAATTCCTGTTGTTGGTGTAGTATTACACAAAGCAGCAATACCTGCATGTACCATTGCTAAATCATCCAATCTAGGTGCGGAAATAAATTCTTGATCTTTTCCAACTAAACAGCTTTTTTCACAAGGATATAAAAATAAATCAAAGTCTAATATTTTCTCTAAATCTACTTCTAACTGCTTACTAAGTTCCTTGATTAACCAATTTTCTTTTTCAAAAGATTCATTGACTAATCCAATAATAGGAAGTACATCTTTTTGTCTATTTAATTCAATTCCTTCATTAATTCCCCTATTCATATGAATTGCTACATTAGGAATAATCAATAAGGGTTTCCTAAAATCAACAAAAACACTCTTTGTTTTTAGTAAGTGATCTGTTTTTAAGCTCACTCGACCTGCTAAAGAAAGAGGACGATCTAACCAGGTATTTACAATAGGTCCTCCATATACCTCTGTATTTAATTTTAAGTAATCATGGGCTAAGATTTCTGAATTGGGTTTGATACGAAAACTAGGACTATCCGTATGGGCGCCAATTAACCGAAATCCTTCTTCTTCAATATTTTCCGTTCCAATTACAAAAGCAATACAAGCAGAATCATTTTGAGTTACATAATACTTGCCTCGTTGCTTTAATTTCCATGATTTTTTTATATCCAACTCTTGAAATCCTTCTTTTTCTAATTTATTTTTTATATTTTGAGTAGCCTGAAAAGCAGTTGGGCTATGATCAATAAAATCGATTAACTCTTGAATAAATACTTTTTCTTCCACAAAAATTCATCCTTTCTTTATATTTACAATACCTTTCAATATATTGATAATCATTTTAAAAATCATCTTTATTACTTATACTTTACAATTCAAGCAACGAATATGATTATTGATTTATTGTACACTATTTCTTCTCCTTTTGTGAAGTTATTTATACTGATTTTATATTTATCCCCTCTATTCATATGACTTTTAGAAGGGATAAGAATTTTTAATATTTTGGTTTTACTGAAACATAAGGATTCTCCTTAATAGAAAAACGCCAAAGAAAATCTTTAGCTTCTTCTGCATAATCAATATTAATTCGTTTACTTTTTACAATCTGAGAAAAATCTACATATTCCCCATCTGTAATAAAGCAATCTTTTTTCCACAGTGGCTGTCCATTTTGTTTTTTTGTAATCTGAAAAGCCTGACATAATTTTCCCGGTCCGTTTGTTAAATTTTTTTGTTGTACTTTTGTTAGCTGTTGAAGCGGTTTTTCATAACGAAATTGAGCCATTTGCTCCTGCCCTTGAATCGGTTCAATCCCTCGAATTAATGCAGCGCAAGGCTCACCTTCTTTTTCTGTTACTACATTCATACAATAATACATACCATAAATAAGGTATATATAAGCATGTCCTGCTGGCCCAAACATCACCTCTGTTCGAGGGGTTCTTTTATAATTATAACTATGAGCTCCTTTATCTATGGGACCTTTATATGCTTCGACTTCAACAATTTTGCCAATTAATTGATTCCCATCTATCGTTCTCATTAAATATTTACCTAATAAATCCCTTGCTACTTCTAATGTATCCCGTTGATAAAAATCTGAAGTTAATAATTTCATATCTTTATCTCCTATTTAAAATAAATTATTCTTCGTTATTACCTGATTCACATTAGAAAAACCTAAATAAATGATTTATTTCCTTTTGACATTTTTAAACTCTAACATCCCTTTATCAGAAATATATAAAGTAGCTGTACATTTTTCTTTCGTTTGAGGTAAAATCATATTTACGTTTTCTATTGTTTTTTCTTTCAAAAGTTGTTGAATTATAGCCGGTGTAACCGAACAACCATAAGATTTTAAACTATTTTTCCAAATGGTTAATGAACAACCTTGTTTCCACTGACTACAATAAAAGGCTTTCGAATTTTCTAAAACAGTTCCTTTTTTACAAAGAGGACAATTCCCTAAGCCAGAAAAAGTTTTTTTATTATAATTCCTCTTCTTTGATCTTTTTTGTTTTTGATGGGAATCAAAAACAATAGTAGGATTTTTCTTTTTTCCTTGTTCTAC
>JAAYSE010000199.1 GCA_012524135.1 Candidatus Epulonipiscium sp.
AAAATTCCATAGAAATTCCTTACTTATTCTCTGATTTTAAAAAGAAAAATGGTTATAAACGTTCTATAGAATTAAGTAAGGAATTGAATCTATATCGTCAAAACTACTGTGGATGTAGCTACTCAAAAATACAAGTATAAATATAAATTTATTTTGAAGGTATATTTTTTCTAAATAGAAAGTAACTTAAACAAAAAGCGATCATACTTAAAGGTAATATAAAAAAACTTCTATGAAAACCAAAAACATCTATCATGATCCCAAAGAACAAATTAAAAGTAACATCAAATAAAGTAGAAATACTAAGAATTACACCAGTAGCAGTAGCAATAATCTCAAAAGGATAAAATTTTCTAATCATAAAAACTAATGTAGGATAAATAGTCGATACACATATACCCGATAAACTTAAAAGTATGATAAAATTTTTCCCTAATACAACCCCTACAGTATAAAGAATCCCTCCTAAACCAGCCGAAATACTAACACTTTTAAAAACACCTAGCTTATCTACAAGTGGAGAAAGTATCAGCCTTCCTAAAGTAATACCTCCAAAAAATATAGATAAATACATTGAAGATTGTCTCATAGAATATCCAAGTTGTTTATTAGCATACGTTACAAGCCAATTTAAAATACCATGTTCTGCTATAAAATAGAAACCAAAAATAAAAACGAAATATATAAAAGTATTATTTTGAATAATTGTTTTATAATCCACCTTTTCTTTTTGTTTATTCTTTTTTTCTGGTAAACTTATAAAAATCAAAACTATAAAAGCTAAAATCCCTGTAATCAAAAGTCCACAATTAATTATTTTCCAAGAAGAAATATCTTGAACATAGTTACCGATAATATTTTGACTTCCACTAGTACCTATTCCTTGAGTAAATCCTAAAACATTAACAATAAATCCTGGAGTATTCATAAACAAAACAGGAGCTACAATATTTACACTAGTACTTAATAAAGTGGATGCCCCCATACAAAAAAACATGCCAAAAAGTAGACAATAATAATTATTTGTAGTAATAAATATAACTAATGCTCCCATCCATATACAAAGTATACCCATAATCACGGTTTTATGATTATATTTATCAATAAAATAGCCGCCAAAAAGCAAAATCAAAAAATTTCCAATGTAACTTATCGTAATAATAAGTGAAGCTTGAGTAGCATTTAATTGAAAAGTATTTTGAAATATTGGGATGAAAATCCCCCGTAAACTATCACTTATACCTGTTAACATCATGATAATTATAAAAGTTAATAATGTAATATATTTATTTTTCATATAAGAACCCTTGCGCTTTCATTAAAAATAAAATAGCTAAAGCTTGACCATATGGCATAGATTGAATAGGAATATCTTTATAGAATTGTTTTGTTTTCCTTCCCATAGCTGTTCCATAAGACACTTGTTTTACAATACCCTCATCATCAATGAGTTCTAAAATTGGATTAAGAGCCTTTAAAGCACAGCTTTTATAGGTATCATTAATCAGACCCATTTCTACAGATTTGAGAATTCCATAAGCAAATCCACAAGTAGCACTTGCTTCTACATAAGACGTTGGATCATCTAATAAGGTATGCCACATACCATTCTCATCTTGATATTTCTCCAAACTTTCAACCTGTGATTTTAAAGTTTCTACTAAAAATCTCTTTACACTTCTCTCTAAATGAATTATTTCAATAAATTCTGGTATCGCTATGGTAATCCAACAATTACCTCTACCCCAAAGAGCCTCCGCAAAATTATGAGAACCATTAAAAGTCCATCCATGAAACCACAAACCCGTTTTTTTATCTGTAAGATATTTTATATGAAGTAAAAATTGATATTTTGCTTCTTCAATATAATCTTTATTATTTTTTATTTGTCCCATTTTTGCTAAAAATAACACAGTCATAAATAATGTATCATCCCATAATTCTTGTTCATTAAGTGTATCCGAAGTAATATGTTGAAACCCTCCTTCTTTGGTTCTAGGAAGTTCTAACATAATCCATTCCGCCCATTCTTCACACACAGTTAGATATTTTTCAGGATCCTCTGTATATTCATAGATATATGAAAGAGCAAGCAATGGAGTTACTGTATTAATATTTTTAGAAGGTAATCCATTTTTTATCTGATCATTATAGTACTTTAATAACATCTCTAAATAATATTCATTTTTTGTCTGCTCAAAAAGTTTCCACAATCCAAACAATCCCACTCCTTGAGTCCATTCCCAAAATCTATATTTGCTAATATCATCTCCTGCTAAATTATTCATTTTCATATTTTCAAGAAACGTTTGATCATCTTCATACAACACTTTCTGAAAACTTTGTACTAGCTTATTTAACTTATTTTTAATAATCTGATCCATTATCATTTCTCCTTTTATAAATTTAATAAGAATTCCATTTTTGAATATTATTTTTATTTTACACGGAATTAATAACAAAATCTACTTGTTTTTTGTTATTAATCAATAAATATATTGCATATTTTGTGATATGCTATATAATTATATTAAGAAATTAAATTTTAATATATTAGAGGGATGCCTATGTTATTCAATAATATATTATCTTGTAATAAACCATATCTCATAGAAATCAATCAACCATCTGATAACTTTTACTATAAATTTGATTATGATACCCGTTCTTTTAACGTCAATATGGAATTTCAACATTTTCATGATTTCTATGAAATTTTTATATTACTGGATGAAAGAGCTAACCATATTGTAGAAGGAGAATTATATGAAATACAGCTTTTTGATATAGTAGCTCTTAAACCTGGTATTTTACATAAAACACATTACCCTAAAGGAGATCCTAAAAAACGATTAATTATCAACTTCATTTTTGATAAAAATTTTCTAGGACTTAAAGAAGACTTAAAAGAAATATTAAGCATTTTTAATTCTCCTTTACCCATTTACCGCTTTGATGAAACTGAACGAAAAATTATTTTTAATCTTCTTTATGATATTTTTAATTTCTCTAAATCTAAAACTTCTTTAAAAAATCTTATGATTCATAATAAATTTATTGAATTTCTTTATTATCTTTATATGTATAAAAATCGAAATATCTATGAAATAGAATCTAACTTAGACTCTATAACGAATAAAATTTACTCCATTACTTCTTTTATACATACCAATTATACTAATGATTTATCTTTGGATTATATTGCTGGTAAATTTTGTATTAGTCCCTATTATTTATCTCATCAATTCAAAAAAATAACAGGATTTAACTTAATTAATTATATTCAAATGACCCGTATTAAAAATGCACAACAACTACTTTTAAATACTAACTTAAAAATTAGTGATATCGCTCTACAATGTGGATTTAAAAGTTTTTCACAATTTAACCGAGTCTTTAATAAGTTTTGTAAAGCTCCACCATCTCAATTTAGAATAAATAATATTAAGAATAATAAATAATTTTTAAAAGGTCTTCAAAATAATTAGGAAGGATGTCATTGTAATGGCGATTCTTACTAGAAAACTTAAATATAAATTCAAAAATAATTTTTATTTTCGTAT
>JAAYSE010000200.1 GCA_012524135.1 Candidatus Epulonipiscium sp.
CTATGATAATATATATAAAAAATATTAATAATTTTATTGCAATGAAAAAGATAGTAGAAAATTATACTCGCTTTTAGAGAGTAAGCTGGTTGGTGAAAAGCTTATAGCATATAATTTTCGAATTACACTTTGGAGCATCGGATTAAAAATCCGACGGTTTCACTCGTTATCGTGATAATAGGCATTTCATTTAAAATCTTTTATTTTTACTAATGAAATGTAAAATAAGGTGGTACCACGGGCTTCCTCGTCCTTATATAGGGCAGGGGCTTTTTTTATTGGATAAGTATTGAAATATTTAAAAACAAAGGAGAATTTTTATGAGCCAAGTTTTTGATGTATTAAAAGAGCGGGGTTTCATTGAACAAATGACCCATGAAGAAGAAATTAAAAATTTATTAAATAATGAAAAAGTTACTTTTTATATAGGCTTTGATGCTACTGCAGATAGCTTAACAGCTGGACATTTCCTTACTGTTATGGCTATGATGCATATGCAAAAAGCTGGACACCGTCCTATTGCTCTTTTAGGTGGAGGAACCACAATGATTGGTGACCCTACTGGGCGTACTGATATGAGACAAATTATGACCAAGGAAAGAATTCAGCATAATGCAGAATGTTTTCGTAAACAGCTTTCTAGATTCATTGATTTTTCAAATGATAAAGCTCTAATTGTAAATAATGGCGATTGGTTATTAGATTTAAAATATATAGAATTCTTACGTGAAATAGGTGTTCATTTTTCTGTAAATAGAATGTTAACTGCAGAAGCTTATAAATCTCGATTAGAACGAGGATTAACTTTCTTTGAGTTTAACTATATGCTTATGCAATCCTATGACTTTTATCGATTATATAAAGAATATAATTGTATTTTACAATTAGGTGGTAATGATCAATGGTCTAATATTATTAGTGGAGCTGATCTAATTCGTCGTAAAGAACGAGCAAATGCATATGGTATGACATTTAAACTCTTGACTACAAGTGATGGTACTAAAATGGGTAAAACACAAGCAGGAGCTATTTGGCTTGATCCTAATAAAACATCTCCTTATGAATTTTATCAATATTGGCGTAATGTTGAAGATAGCAATGTAGAAAATTGTTTAAGTTTATTAACATTCTTACCTATGGAAGAAGTTCGACGATTAGGTGCTTTAGAAGGATCTGAAATTAATAAAGCAAAAGAAGTCTTAGCCTATGAAATTACAAAAATTGTTCATGGAGAAGAAGAAGCTATTAAAGCACAAAAAGCAGCAAAATCTCTATTTGTTGGTGGAGGTTCTGCAGGTTCTATTCCTACTACTACTATATCGTCTGATACATTTAAAAATGGAATAGATATTATTACTTTATTACAAAAAACTTCTTTAATTTCTTCACGTTCAGAAGGCCGTCGACTAATAGAACAAGGTGGTATTCGAGTTAATGGTGAAGTTATAAATAAAATAGATCAAAATATCACTTTAGATCATTTTAATGAAGATAAAAATTGTATGGTTCAAAAAGGTAAAAAATCATTTCATCGTATTACATTACAATAATATAAAATATATAAAAAATACGGGATATAGGTTTAAAATCTATCTATATCCCGTATTTTTATCCCGTATTTTTTATTTTATTTCCTTTAAAATAGCTAATAAATAATTCCATGTACGTTCTACAGAAGAAATACTCACATGTTCATTAGGAGTATGTACATCCCACATATTAGGTCCAAAAGAAATCATATCTATATCTTTTATTTTTTCTGCAAAAATACCACATTCTAAGCCTGCATGAATGGCTTGTATTTTTGCTTGTTTGCCATATATATCTTGATATACTTTTTGAAAAATTTTTCGTATTGCTGAGTGAGGTTGATATTCCCAAGCTGGATAATCTGAATGAAAAGATACTTTTCCTTCTAATTGTTTAAATAAAACACAAAGTTGATTTTTCATATGTTCTTTTAATGTTTGTATTGAACTACGCAACGAACTAGTAAAGATAATTGATTCTTCTTCCATTCGAACAATACCTAAATTCAGAGAACTTTGAACAAGATTTGGCATTTCTGCACTCATTGTCTGTACTCCATTAGGAATAGTCAATAATACAGTTAATATTTTATCTTTCGTTTCTTGAGATAATACATATTTGTATTCTTCTGTACTTTTTTCAATTTGAATTTTTAAATCAGGATCTACCGATGCATACTCTTTTTTTAATATACATTTACACTCATCTATTAAAAAACGAAGTTTATCCTCATCTTCAGGCAAAATAGAAAGCATAGCATCTGCTTCTCTTGGAATAGCATTATCTTTAGATCCTCCTTGTATTTTAATAAGATTATACTCCAAGTTCTTATCCAAATGATATAAAATACGGCCTATAAGTAGATTAGCATTACCACGTCCAAGACAAATATCAGTACCAGAATGCCCACCCTTGAGTCCTTGTAAAGAAAGACGGTAAACTTGACTTTCTTCTTTCTTAATTTGTTTTTTCAAAGAGATCTCTGCTCTAGATCTAGAACCACCCGCACAACTTATTAGTAACTCTCCTTCTGTTTCTGTATCAATATTGATTAAAATACGACCATTTAAAAGGCTTTCATCTAAAGCAATAACACCTTTCATGCCCATTTCTTCATCAGTCGTAAATACAGCTTCTAAAGGTGGATGTTCTATATCATCTTCATCTAATAATGCTAACATATATGCAACTGCAATACCATTATCAGCTCCTAAAGTAGTACCTTTTGTTCTAATATAATCTCCATCTACTATTATTGGAATAGGATCTTTATCAAAATCATGAATTACATTTTTATTTTTTTCACAAACCATATCCATATGACCCTGAATAATAACAGTAGGAGATTTCTCATATCCTCGTGTCCCTGGTTTTTTAATAATAACATTTAAAGCTTGATCTTGAATTACCTCTAAGTTATTTTTTCTTGCAACAGATACTATATAATCACTAATTTGTTGTTCATTTCCTGATTCTCGAGGAATACGTGTAATTTCTTCAAAATAATAAAAAACCTTTTTAGGTTCTATATTTTTTAAGATATAATCCATTCCTTTCCTCCTTTACGCTTTTTACAATATATAAATCTAATTTTTAAAACTATGAATTGGTGCGGGAATTCTTCCTCCTCTTTGAATAAATTCCTCACAGCTAAAAGTATTAACAGGCATAATAGGAGCATATCCTAAAAGTCCTCCAAATTCGACCATCTCTCCTACGCCTTTACCAATTACCGGAATTACACGTACTGCTGTTGTTTTAGCATTGACCATGCCTATTGCCATTTCATCTGCAATAATACCTGATATAGTCGCACTAGAAGTATCTCCTGGTATAGCGATCATATCCAATCCAACAGAACAAACACATGTCATGGCTTCTAATTTTTCAATCGTAATTGCTCCCTTTTGTACTGCTTCGATCATACCATGATCTTCACTAACTGGAATAAACGCTCCACTTAATCCTCCAACATAAGAAGAAGCCATTACTCCACCTTTTTTTACTTGATCATTTAACATTGCCAAAGCTGCTGTTGTACCTGGTGCTCCTACAGATTCCAAGCCCATTCCTTCCAAAATTTCAGCAATACTATCTCCTATTGCTGGTGTTGGAGCTAAAGACAAATCGATAATACCAAAAGGAACATTCAGTCTTTTAGATGCTTCTTGCGCCACTAATTGACCAACACGAGTAATTTTAAAAGCAGTTTTTTTAATAGTCTCACAGAGAGTTTCAAAATCTGCTCCTTTAGCACTTTCAATTGCTTTTTTTACAACTCCTGGACCACTAACTCCTACATTAATAATAGTATCTTTTTCTCCAACTCCATGAAAAGCCCCAGCCATAAAAGGATTATCTTCTGGTGCATTACAAAAAACTACAAACTTAGCACATCCAAGTGAATCAATATCCTGTGTCAAAATAGCTGTTTCTTTAACAATTTCACCCATTCGTTTAACCGCATCCATATTGATACCCGTCTTTGTTGAACCTACATTAACAGAAGAACAAACTCGACTTGTTTCTGCTAATGCCTGTGGAATCGAATTTAATAAAATACGATCTCCGATCGTACATCCTTTTTGAATAAGAGCTGAAAAACCACCAATAAAATTAACTCCCACAGTTTTAGCTGCACGATCTAATGTATGAGCCACTGAAACATAAGAATCCGTTTTACATCCTGCTGCTGCAATCGCTATAGGTGTAACAGAAATTCTTTTATTCACAATAGGAATTCCAAATTGTTTTTCAATATCTTCTCCTGTTTTTACTAAATTTTCTGCTTTAGTAGTGATTTTATCATAAATTTTTTGGTTGAATTTATCTATATTTTCATCTGCACAATCTTGTAAACTAATTCCCATAGTGATTGTCCTAACATCCAGATGATCTTCTTGTATCATATTATTTGTTTCTTGTACTTCCCATCGATTAATCATTTCATTGTTCCTCCTAAATTCTATGCATGCTGTTAAAAATATCTTCGTGTTGGAATTTAATTATAACACCAATTTGTTTTCCTAAGTTATCTAAGTCTTCTACTAATTGCTCAAAAATAGAATCAGACTGAGAAACATCAACAATCATCATCATATTAAAATAACCTTGAACAATAGTTTGTGAAATATCTAATATATTTACATCATTATCTGCTAATAATGTACAAACCTTTGCAATAATTCCTACTTGATCTTTTCCTACCACTGTAATAATACCTTTCATTAATCTAGTCTCCATTTCTATAAATTCTATTTTAATTATATAATTATAATAAATTATTACTCTTTTAGTTAAATAAGTAATAAATTTAAATCTTTATACTAAAAAATACTTATTTTATTTCATTTAAACATAATAAATATCTGTGACACCTTCTCTTTCTGCTACTTTTAATTGAAATTTTGAAGATAAAGGTATATCAGATAATGTTAATTCATTATAAACTGTTTGATACGCTAAGGCAGGGAAATTATTTTCTTGACTTAAATGACCCAAGATAACTGTTTCTAATTTAGGATGATATAATTTTGTAATCATTTTAGCAGCTACCTCATTACACAAGTGTCCATAATCTCCTAAAATTCGTTGTTTCAAAAAATAAGGGTAGGATCCTACTTCTAACATATCAATATCATGATTAGCCTCTAATAAAATTAAATTTGACTGATATAGATTTTCTTTAATACTTTCTGTAATATGGCCTAAATCAGTTGCAATACTTATTTTCTTATTATTTTTATAAAAATTATAGGCTATGGGATCTACTGCATCATGTGGTATACCATAAGATTGTACAATAATATCATCAAGTACCATTTCTTGATCTCGTTGAATTATCAATTTGCATTCTTGTGGAATTTCACCTACTGAAGAACTATTCTCTATTGCACTCCAAGTTAATGGAGTTGCATAAATCGGAAGTCGGTATCTTCTTGCTAAGACACCCACCCCCTTAATATGATCTAAGTGTTCATGAGTAATAAAAATTCCATTTAATTGTTTAGGATCTACATCTAATTTTTTTAATCCTCTTTCAACTTTTTTTCCACTAATTCCTGCATCAATTAACCAATGCGTTTTTTTCGTTCCCATATAAATGCAATTCCCACTACTGCCACTAGCAATTGTCGAAAAACGAAATTCCATGATGTCTCTCCTTTATCTAAATTAAGTTACTGATATATGATTTGCATTTTTAAAAACAAACCCTACTTTAACACAACGAATTCCTATAACCAAGGTATATTCTTTTGTCTTATAAATCATAGGTTGATTATCTTTTTTTACAATGATCGCATCATCACTATCACTAAAATCTTGTGTCTCTGAAAAAGTAATAACGCTAAAACCTTCTTTATGTTGAATTTGCCAATACATATGCCTGAAATCAGTAATAGAATAATCTGGTTCACAACCAAAATAAGTAAACAATTCCTCTTTAGCATATAAATATTGATTTACTGGATTATCCATCTTGATGTCCCCTTATTTATTGTTTTATTTCATTAGTATTTATGCTATAGATATCTCATTTAATTGTCAAGACTTTCTTATATAAACTTCAAAATATTATTTCATTTTATTTTGTTACCGGTTTCCAATTTAGCTGATATAACTCGATTTTTCCCTAATTGCTTTGAACGATACATAGCCGTATCTGCACTTTGAACTAATTCTATAGAATTTTTAGCAAACTGGGGATAGGCACTTACTCCAAAACTTGCTTGTACATAAGTAAGAACGTTCCCATCTTGAATAGGATAATTAGCTATTTCTTGACGCAATTCATCCACAATCATAACCATAGCATCTAAATCATATCCTGGAAGAAGAAGTATAAATTCTTCCCCACCATATCGACTAATGATCCCACCATAGGATTCTACTTTTGCTTTCCCTAATTGTGCTACTATTTGTAAAACTTTATCTCCAAATAAATGACCATATGAATCGTTTACTTTTTTAAAAGAATCAATATCAAAAATAGAAACAGCCAAAGGTTGATGATGATTTTTAGACCATTCTATCATTTTAGGTAATATTTGATTTAAATAAGTACGATTATATATTCCTGTTAATCCATCTTTAGTAGCCATCTCTTCTGTTTTTTTATATAATCTAGCATTTTCTATAGCCATAACTATTTGAGCAGATACAGCTTTAAAAAACTCTATACTGCTCTTTGAAAAATACGATTCTAATTGATGTTCTACCAAAATAAAGCCATATATAATATTATTTTTTGATAAAGGAACAGCAATAAAAGAGCCTACTTTTCTACCATCTAAAAAGGAATATTGTTTATTTTTAGAAATAACATGATTTTCTACATAAGTATGGGAATTGTTTATTAAATGTAATAATTGTTTATTTTTAGCATGTGTTTTAAATTTTTCTATAATATTTTCAGAATAAATACTATTTACTTGAAATGTCAACTCTTCCTGTTTATTATCCCATAAAGCAATAGAACAGGTATCAACTCCCATAACCCCCATGATCATATCTGTAATCATATCTAATAACTGTTCTAATTCTAAAACAGAACCAATATAATTGCCTATTTCTTTTAAAATATAAAATTCTGCAATACTTTTTCTAAATTTTTCATTCATTTGTTGTAATTC
>JAAYSE010000036.1 GCA_012524135.1 Candidatus Epulonipiscium sp.
ACAAAAGACGGTATCGTAAGCTTAGCAATCAAAAATCCGTTAAACAACCCAATAATAATACCTAATATTAAAATAATAGGAATTGTAATAATAACTGGTAATCCCATTCTAGTCAGCATAATGGCTGCTACAGCTCCCAAAAAACCAGCTACAAAACCAACGGATAAATCTATATGTCGAATGACAATAACTAATGTCATACCGACTGTTAATACGGCAACATATCCTGTTTGATTGATTAAGTTACTGATATTTCTTGAAGACATAAAAAGTCCATCTGTTGCAATAGAAAAAATAAGCATAATAAAAATTAACGCAATATACATACCATATTCACGAATATTTTGTTTTAATAATAGTTTTAGATCTTTAAAGAAATTCATTGTCACTCCTCCTTAGTCGCCATCTCCATAATTTTTTCTTGAGTGGCTTCTTCTATGGGTAATTCACCAGTAATTCTACCTTCTGCTACTACATATATACGATCACTCATCCCTAATATTTCTGGTAATTCAGAGGATATCATAATAATACTCATCCCTTGTTTTACTAAGTTATTCATAAATAAATATATTTCATATTTAGCACCCACATCAATTCCTCGAGTTGGTTCATCGAGTATAAGAATATTAGGTCTTGCAAATAACCATTTGGCTAGGGATACTTTCTGTTGATTTCCACCACTTAGATTACCTACTATTTGTTCTATATTAGGGGCTTTAATATTCATTGTTTCTTTATAAGCATTCGACATCTTTATTTCTTCATTTTGATTAATCACATTATTGGTTGCTATAGAATTTAAATTAGAGATAGAAATATTTTGCTTAATATTTTGCATCAGAATAAGCCCGTCTTTTTTTCTATCTTCTGTTACGTAGCAAATACCTGCTTTTATTGCATCTCTTGGATGCTTGAAGATTTTTTGCTCCCCATTTACAAATAACTCACCTTTTAAGTGATATTCTGTTGGATTTCCAAAGATACTACGTGCTAATTCTGTCCGACCTGCCCCCATTAATCCTGCTATACCAACAATTTCTCCTTTTTTTACTTTTAAATTAATATCTTTTAGAATTTCCTTGCCAGCTTTTGCATCATAAGCACTCCAATTTTTTAATTCCAATACAATATCTTCTTCATGTTTAAAATCCTTTTGAGGATAAATATTATTAATTTCACGACCTACCATATTTTTAATAAGAACACTTTCTGTAATTTCTCCTTTATCTTTATCTAAAGAACAAATCGTCTGACCATCTCTAAGTACTGTAACCGTATCTGCAATAGCAAGTACTTCTTTTAATTTATGAGAAATCATAATGGAAGTTATTCCTTGCTTTTGTAGTTCTTTTAAAAGAGAAAGAAGGTGTGCACTATCGTCCTCATTGAGAGCTGCTGTAGGCTCATCTAAAATTAATAGTTTTACATCTTTGCTTAATGCTTTTGCAATTTCCACCAATTGTTGTTTTCCTACACCTAATTCTTTTATTTTCGTTTCTGGATTGACATGTAATCCTACTTTTTTTAATATCTGGGTTGCTTGTGCTATCGTAGCATTCCAATCAATAACAGAACCATTTTTAATTTCGTGTCCTAGATAAATATTTTCATATACGGATAGTTCTGGAATTAACGCTAATTCTTGATAAATAATGGCAATACCTATATCTTCACTATCTCTAACATTTGTAAATTGTTGTATCTGATCATTAAAAATAATATCTCCAGTATATTCACCATATTGATAAACACCACTTAAGACTTTCATTAAAGTAGATTTTCCAGCACCATTTTCACCTACTAGACAATGTATTTCTCCATTTTTTACTTTAAAATTCACATTATCTAATGCTTTCACTCCTGGAAACTCTTTTGTAATATCTTTCATTTCCAATATGTAGTTTTGCATAGCTGCTCACTCCTTTATTTATGCATTTTAGAATAGTCAGGAAAATATACTTTTCTCCTGACTATTCTACCGACTTCATTAATCTAGACCTGTAAATTCTTTTGCATCATAATATCCAGAGTCAATTAATGCAGCTTTAACATTTTCCTGATCCACTACAATTACTTCTGTTTGTTTTGCTTTTACATCAATTTTACCGTTATCATAAGATCCGGTTGTTTCTGGCACAGTACCTTTTAATAATAAAAGAGTCATGTTAATGGAGTCTTTTACAAGGGTACGTACATCTTTAAATACAGTCATTGATTGTTTTCCGTCTATAATGTATTGGATAGAGGCTTTTTCAGCATCTTGACCTGTAATTACGTAATTCGTTACATCTGTATCGGCTTTAAATACATCTGCAATAGAACGAGAAGTACCATCATTAGGAGCAAGAACGAATACATCACCTTTATCTTCTGCTTTAGCCACTGTTAAATGGGCTTCTGCTTTACTTTTGGCTTCGTTAAAATCCCAGTTTGTTGTTACTTGAGAAATAATCTTACTCATTTCTTCTCGAGTTAATGTCGCTTTGTCTTGTAGAGCAATAGCTTCATTAGAGTTTTTGATAACAAAAGTACCATCTGCTATTTTAGGTTGTAAAACGGACCAAGCTCCTTCAAAAAATAAAAACGCATTATTATCTGAAGCTGCACCTGCATATAGATAAAGAGGATTGCCTGTGCCACTTGCTTTATCTACTAAATATTGTGCCTGTGCTTGACCTACAGCGATACTATCAAATGTTACATAGTAATCAATAGCATCTGTGTTGGTAATTAATCGGTCATACGATATAACTTTTACACCATCTTTTTTTGCTGCTTCTGCGGCGGCAGCTGCTGCATCTCCGTCATGAGGACAAATGATTAAGACCTTAATATTTTTTGCAAGTAAAGCATCTACATTTTCTTTTTCTTTCGCAGAAGAACCTTGACTAAATAAGATTTCTACAGAATAATCCGTATCTTTTAATGCATCTTTAAATCTTGTTTCATCTTGTACCCATCTAGGTTCATCTTTGGTTGGAAGTACAATACCAATATCTACACCTTTTGTCGTTTTTGATTTTGTAGTTGAATTGGTAGTTGGTTTTGTAGTTGAACTTTCTTTTGAAGTTGGTTTAGAAGAACATCCTACAAACATAGACAATGACATTACTACTATAACTATCATTGATGTTAATTTTAATACTCTTTTTTTCATTTTATACCCTCCCCATTTTTTAGCGTTTCCGCTTTGGTAAATTTAGTATAGCATAGCTCTATCTAGACATAGTTAATGTTCTTCTTCATATTTTTCTCTTATGGCATGTCCTATAGAAAAGGACTAGGACTTTTTTATCATTAAAAAAGGTAAGCTTCCTTTCGGGTCGCTTACCTTTTTAATCTACTTGAGGCCATTTTGATTTTGGAATATTCATATATACATCTTCTAAAGCATGAAATTGATCTTTAATCACCGTCTCTACCATATTATCTTTTGTGACTAATATGGGTTCTATTTTATAATATGGAATATTATATTTTCCATCATATATAGTTTCTTTGGTTTGTACTAAACCACCTTTTGCCATTTTAACAGCATATTCTGCTGTTATCTTCGCAATTTCATCAATGGGCTTATAAATTGTTGCTAGCTGTGTACCTTCTACGATTCTTTGACATCCATCTAAATCGGCATCATGGCCTACTACTGCTAATGTACCTGCTAATCTTCTTTCTGCTAAAGCATTAATGGCAGCGGCTGCTAATGTATCATTACCAGCTATGATAGCATCGATGGATCTATTATTGCGTAACACTTCATCTACAAATTTAAAGGCATCTTCATAGAGCCAGTCTTTAATCCAGGTTTCATCGATAATCCAAATATCCCCTGTATGAATCTTTTCATTTAAGACTTTCTTATATCCTTCATTAAACATAAATGAATTATTATCTGATTGGGAACCGTTAAGTATTAGATAATTGCCTGTGGGAACTTTTTCTACAATAGCTTTTGCCATCAGTTCTCCTACTTTAATATTGTCAAAAGATATGTATATATCTGCATTTGCATTCTTTACCAGCCGATCATAAGAAATAACTTTTACACCTTTATTTTTGGCAACTTTTACAATACTAGCGGCTTTCTCTGCATCATGGGGTACTAATACAAGTACATCAATGTTTTGTTTTAAAAGGTATTCAACTTGTTTTTCTTGTTCTTGACTATCACTATTCGCTGTTTGTACAATAACATCTGCTCCTAGTTCATTGGCCTTTGCCACAAATATATCCCGATCTCTCAGCCAACGTTCATGTACAAGTGTATCCATTGCAAAACCGATGATAATTTTTTCTTCTTCACTTTTTTCTTGAACGGGTTTTCTTCCCTTCCCTTTAAAGTATATGGATAGCATAATAAAAAAAAGAAGCATTATGCAAATAAATCCAAATGATTTTTTCCATTTATTCATGTTACTCCCCCCTATTTCATCACTCATTGTATATAATAGCTATTATTCTTTATATTCTGTTGGTGTTACACCTACATTTTTTTTGAATATTCTACTGAAATAATTGGGATCATTATAACCTATACAATAACATATTTCTTTTATACTTAAATGTCCTTGAGATAATAACTCTTTTGCAACTGTAATACGAATTCCTGTCAAATAATCAATAAAATTTTCTCCTGTTTCTTCTTTAAATAGTTTACTAAAATACTGAGGACTTACATTGATTTCTCTTGAAACATCTTCTAACGTAATCGGTTTTTTATAGTTCGCATTAATATACTCTTTTGCCTTTTTTGTAAGAGTCCCTACTCTGTTTTCACGTCTTTCATATATTTGATTGACAATATATTCTACTCTTCTTTTACACCATAGCCGCAATTCACTCATATCTTCTATAGATAACATTTCTTCAAGAAAGAAAAATTCATTGGTATCTTCATTGATATCAATATCCCATACCATTCGATGTAATAAGAAAATAATTTCCAGTAATTTATTTTTTATTTTTAAAGATTGTTCACTATACTCTCTTACTAGCCAATCAAAGATATAATTTAACGCTTCTATACTCTCCTTAGTATTTCCAATGGATACATTTTGCATTAAAATTTTTTCCATATGATATGGATAATGGGATGCATGAGTAGCTCCATTGGGCATATCCATATAATGCATAATTCCTGTACTATTAAGATTGCGTAATGCTTCTAAAGACTCTTCATAGGAGGAGCTAATGGATTCAAACTGGGTATACGTTCTTCCTACGCCTATTTTAAAACCACAATGAATGTTCTCTGAAAGTTTTTGAAAAAGTTGTTCTGCTAAAGAAACAGCTTCAAGACATGCTGTGAATTCATCTGTATGATACGCATAAGGAATAAATATAACAATACGATTTAACATTAATGGACCAACAATAGCCTCTTTTAAGAGCATTTTAACTGTATCTCTAAAAAATGGATAAAATCGTTGGCTACGAACGCTATAGCCAATTTTATTTTCAAATTCTTCACTTTCTTCTTCCACAAATTCTACAGTCATTACATAACCACCGTTTTCTTTCATACCAAAAAGTCTTTTATAATGGAAAAGTTCTTTATAATTATCTTCAAATAATATCATTGAATAAATAAATCCATGTTCTAATATAGGTACAACAATTTCTAATTTTTCCTTTAATTCAAGCTCTACTTGTCTCTTATTTCTTTCTATCTGGATGGTTTCTACTGCTTTTTGAATTACTTCTATTACTTTTACCCTACTTACAGGTTTTAAAAGATATTCAAAAACTCCTAATTTTATCGATTCTTTTGCAAAATCAAAATGATCAAAGGCAGTCAATACAATAAAGAGGACAGATTTATGCCTTTTTCTAATTTCTTTAATTGCCTCAATTCCATTAATACCTGGCATTTTTATATCCATAAATATAATATCTGGTACAATATATTCGGTTTTTTCAATGGCTTCTCGACCAGATCTGGCAGTAGCTATAATTTCAATATTGTTGAAATTTTTTTCAATAATAAACTGTAGTGATTCTATTACAATCTTTTCATCATCTACAAGCATCACTCGAATCATTTGTTATTCCTCCAGTATTATCTTGCAAGGATTCCAATGCAATCCATGAACCTATATCTGTATTCTATCTAAATTTTATACTTTAACTCATTATTCATCTTCTCTTATAGTATTGAAAGGAATTTTTAATACTACCTCTGTACCTCCTCCTAATTCACTATATATCTTCATAATTTCTTCTTGATTATAGAAAATTTTTAATCTACTTAAAATATTCTTAATAGCAAAACCATTGGAACGGCTTTTATTCGCATCTGGTTTTAATTGTTCATCTGTTTTCTTGCCGTATAATATTTCTTGTATCTTTTTTTGTGGCATCCCTTTTCCGTTATCTTTGATAGAAATAATGGCAAAGGAACCCGATTGATATACTCTGACTTTTATAATTCCTGTATATTCTACATCTCCAAGTCCATGTATCCATGCATTTTCTATAATAGGTTGTAGGATCATGCTAGGAATTTTTATATCTAAAATACGCTCCTCTTTTTCTAATATAAACTCAACTTTATCTGCAAAACGTTCTTTTAATAGATGCATATAGTTTTCTATATTTTTAATTTCATCACCAATGGTAACAGGATGATCTAAGTTTCTAATGTTATAACGAAATAATTCTGCAGCATTTTCAATGAAAGTACACGCACGATCGGCACCTTCTAACATTGCTAATTGTGCCCCTGCATTGAGAGTATTAAATAAAAAGTGAGGATTCATTTGTGTCTGGAGTGCATGAAGTTCTGCTTCTTTAAGATCATTTTTAATCCTTAAGTTTTCCATTTCTTGTTCTTTGAGCATACTTTCAAGTTCTGCTTTTTCTTTAATTTCGCTTACATATTCCCGAATACTTTGAGTCATACGATTGAACGCTTTTGCCATAATTCCTATTTCATCGTCATCTTCTACTTTTATACGGGGTACATCATAATTTCCTCTTGTAATTTCATCTGCTGCTTGTGAAAGAGCAAAAATCGGCTTGGTAATCTTATACGTAAACCATAAGATTAATATAACATTAAGTAACACAATAGAGAAAATAACTCCTATATTTAATGTTTCTACAAGATAAACACTATTTTTTACAGATAAGTACCGATCTGTATTTTGTATAAATAAAGAGTTGTTTAACCGTTGAATATATTCGTTAATGTATCCAAAAATTTTATTACTCTCATAATAATGCAAACGATATTCATCAATAGCTCTCCCTCTTCTTGCCATAACTGCAGCATCGGTTTCATTTAAATATGTAGAAATCATATTTTTAATATCTTTCATAATTAACATATTTTGAGTATTGCTATAATCCATTTTGATAGAATCTGCTTCACGTTTTAATTTATTATAGTATTTATAATATTCATCTAGACTTTTAGAGTGTTTTAATGTCAAATAATCTTCATATACATAATGTAATTGATCCAGTGTCTTATATAGAGAATTTAGTTTTACGTTGGTTTCAAAAGTAGTACTAATTTGTTCCATTAAGGTGCTAATCGTGTAAAAGGGGAAAATACTTGTAGCACTCATTAGCAAAATGGTAGCCATAAAGTAAGCAATAAGTTTCTTTTTTAATTTATGTTTATTCCAAAAACCTTTAATCTCCGTCCATAAACGCATCTTATTCTTCTCCAATATTTAGATATTCAGAAACATTATTTTTTGTAATCAAAAAAGTATCTACGGTAAAGTAGGCAGAAGTTCTACCGTGTTGCTTTATATCTACCATGGCCTCTATCGTATCATATCCCATTTTTTCCAAATCTGCAGTTACCGTTCCAAAAACAACTCCTTTTTCAATATATCGTAAGAGCTCAGAAGAATCACCATAGCCAATAATATTATAGCCGACCTTATTTAAATCAATTAATCGCTCAGCAATAATAGTCGTGTCTTTTTCAGATGTACATACAATAGTACTAATTTTTGAATTGTTTTGTAGCAAGTCATTAACTACATCTTCAATACCTAGAAATTCTTCGTTATTGTATTCTATGCTAGAAATATGAATATCCGGATATTGCTTGATAGCATCCCGTATTCCTAATATCATTAGATTTTGTACAATTACTTCTCCTTTAGGATCACTATCATCTACTATCGCTACTTCTCCTTGCCCTCTTGTGGCAGCTACTATCATTCGCCCAAGTTGTATACCGTAGTCATATGTATTCACCCCTATAAAAGCCGTACGATTACTCTCTTTGACATCTCTTCCTATTGTAATAACCGGAATTCCTTGATTGACAGCACGATCAATCAGAGGACTGATTTGTTCCTCGTCCCATACATACGTTATAATACCGTCTACTTTAGATGCAACGGCAATGTCTAAGTATTTTAACATTTCATATCCATTCACTGTACTAGAACTATTAAATTCTACCGCTACATTAAATGCTTTAGCGGCTTTTTCTACTCCTTTTTTTATAGAAAACCAGACCGAATCATCTACATCTTGATAAATCATTGCAAAATGGTAATCTGGAATTTGGTCGGGAACGATAATTCCTGTATTTTGTTCTACTTTATTAAGTGCATTATTAATGCGAAAAAATATCAATCCCGTAGTTGACAAAAGCAAAAGCACTAATACAAAAACAATGGTTGTATAATATTTGTTTTTCATCATTTAGCCGTTTTAGCCTCTCTTTATTTTATATCACTTTATCATTCATTTCATATTCTTCTCTTATTTTACCTTATCTATCTTCCTTTTTCCAGTATTGTTTTCTCAAGATTTTCTGTTTTTACTATGTAATTACTTTTTTAAGAAGTTATGAACAAGTTGTCAAATGTTTTCGAATAGCTGATATCGGCTCTATAATCTTTCTTGCCACTTCTGCCCGATTCATGGTATATAGATGAATTCCATCCACTCCCGAAGATAATAAATCAATGATTTGCTCTGTTGCATAAGCAATACCTGCTTCCTTTAAAGCACTTGGGTTATCTTCGTACTTATCTAAAATACGTTTGAATTTAACTGGAATACTGGCTCCACATAATTTTGTTATTCGTTCAATTTGTTTTTTATTGATCACTGGCATGATACCAGCAGATATAGGAACAGATATATTCATTAATTCTAGCTTTTCTTTAAAATCATAAAAGAATTTATTGTCTAAAAATAATTGTGTGATAAGAAAATCCACTCCCGAATTTACTTTTTCTTTTAAATTTTTAAGGTCAGATATAGGATCTTTGGCTTCTATATGATACTCAGGATAACAAGCAGCTCCTATAGAAAATCCGCCAAATTCTTGAATATGCATAATTAAATTTTTGGCATACTTATATTGATTTTCTTTTATATTTGTCAGGTTCTCATCTTGAGGTTTATCTCCTCGTAAAGCTAATATATTCTCTACATTGACACTTTGTAATCTTTGTAAAACATCATTAATTTCTTCTTTTGTAGAATTAATGCATGTTAAATGAGCTAAGGTCTCAATGCCATATTTGTTTTGTATTGCATCAGCAATTTGTACTGTATGCCCCTTTTTACTTCCTCCAGCACCATATGTTACACTGATAAAACCAGGATGTAAGTCGGCTAGCTCATGAATTGTACTAAAAATAGTATCTATCGGCATATCTGGCTTAGGTGGAAATATTTCTAGGGAGATTACGGGACCTGTTTTAAATAAATCTTTGATTTTCATTTTAATCTTCCTTCCATAAATTAATTTAAATGTTGTTTTAAAAAAAGCTACTTTCCAATAAGAAAGTAGCTTTTATAGCTTAAAAATATCATGCTATG
>JAAYSE010000201.1 GCA_012524135.1 Candidatus Epulonipiscium sp.
AGATATTCCTTATTTCACATCATACATTCCATGGCTATTCATATAATTAAATAATTTTTCTCCATGATTTTGTTCTTCGGTTTGTATATGCTGAATAGCTTGACGAACTTTAGGCTCTGCTGCTTCAAATACTGCTGTATCATAAAAACCAGATACATATTTTTCAGTAGCTAACAAATCTTCTAACAACATTTGGTCATTTGTATTACTACTAGACTCTTGAAATATATTATTATTTTGTGGAGTTGTTGTTCCTCCACCATGAGTCATATTGGGTTCCATTCCTTGCAACATTTGATCAATCATATCATAGTGATGTTGTTCTTCTTGAGCAATTTCTAATAGTAAATTTTTTAATTGTTCATCTTGTACTTGATCTGCATATCCTTGATACTTTTGCACACATAAATCTTCTTGTTTCTTTCCATCTTCTAATAGCATTCTTTCTTTTTGTGATAATTGTATTTGCAAAATATCGCCTCCCATTGTTTTCTATCATTATATTTTGCAAATATAGCTTTTTTATTCATAAAATAAAAAAATCATCAATCCTAATAGAAAATTTATCCTATTTAAGTCGATGATTTTTGGGAAACTTCAATACATAATCCTTCTAAAATATTCTTAATGTTTATATTATATTTCCATACCCGATAACATAACAAACAATTCTACTACTACCACATAGATGGTCGCAAAATAATACAACCAAGAACGTTTTGTTTTATATAAATAAAGAAAAATTAAACCAACAATTATGGTACCAATAATCCATACTAAAACAGACCAATGATAAAACTGTATACCCACTTCTGTAAGAATAACGATCATTGGTAATGTCGAAAAAGTTGCTTTCACAAGGTTATTAAATTGTTTTCTAAAAATCAACCATGAAATTAAAAGTACAAAAATAATATAAAAATAATGCCATGAAACATAAAGTATCTTAGCATGATTAAACTTATTAATCAAAGGTATTATAGCTATACGATAAACAACATGTACAATACCCGCCAGAATAAATGCTACATTAAATAAAACAAAACCAACTCCTATAATAATAAGCATATATAAAATATTTTTTTGCCAAAGTTTTAATTCCATTTTGCACTACTCCTATTATTTGATAAGTATATTCTTATATTATATTGCCTTTCTATTATATATATTATCCTTCAATATACTCAATACTTATTTAAGTTTTATCTATATCTTGTAAAGCAACATAACTATTATTTTTTCTAACAATTTTCAAAAACAAATCATTTTAAAAGTACTTTCAATCTGACAATGTTCCTTTTTTTATAAAAATTCATATACTACTTATGAGGTGATATTAATGTCAAAATGTTCAAATATAAGTCTAGATTTATTAATCTTTATAGATTTTTTACTATCTATTTTACTATCACAAGATTTAAATATTGATGAAATAAATGTACTTGGAAATTTTCTTACACAAATTGGTGCTAATTTACTCGCTAAAGCTGCTCAACAACAAAATTTACAATCAAAAGAAGAACTTAAAAATCAAATAGCAGATATGGAACAACAACTAGAAAAGTTAAAAAAAGATTTATGTTAAAAACAGCAAACTTTAATCCACAAGTTTGCTGTTTTTATTTTATAAACTTAGTTCATTTAAAATATCTCGTAATTTTTTTAATTCTTCTTTGTTAAATGTAATGCCTTTACCCATTTTTTCATGCTCTGATGCCCAATCTCTGAGATCATATTTTGATTCTCTGTCATTCCAACTAACTAAATTTAATTCTTTTGTCCAACCTCGGGATGATTCTGAGATTAATCCTATATGTTCTTTTATTTCATATTTAATGTTTGCCATATCTTTTCCTCCTCTTTATTAT
>JAAYSE010000202.1 GCA_012524135.1 Candidatus Epulonipiscium sp.
GTCAAGTACATTGGCATTGCTTCTTTGTCAAGATCTTATTTTATACATCAATAGGTCTTATATTCCAAATCTCATTAGCATATTGCAAAATCGTTCGATCACTACTAAATACACCTGCATGTGACATATTTAGCCAACATTTTTTTGCCCATTCTATAGGATTACGATATACCTGATCTATAGAACGCTGTGCCTCTCGATACGATTCAAAATCTTTAAGAATAAAATAATGATCTGATCGATGCCAGCTCGTTCCTTTTAGTAAGGAATCATACAATTCTTTAAATACTCCTGTTTTTCCATCATCAAAAGTTCCATCAATCAACGAATCAACTACTCTTTGTAAACCTTTTACTTTTTTATAATAGGTAAGAGGCTCATAGGTATCATAAATTTTTTCAATATCTTCTACTTTAGATCCAAATATAAAATTATTTTCTTCTCCCGCTTCAGCTATAATTTCCACATTCGCTCCATCCAATGTCCCTAGAGTAGGAGTTCCATTAAGCATAAACTTCATATTTCCTGTTCCCGAAGCTTCTTTACCAGCAGTAGAAATTTGTTCGGATACATCGGCAGCTGGGAAAAGTTTTTCCGCATAAGAAACTCGATAATTTTGTACAAAAACAACTTTAATTTTACCTTTGATCTTTGAATCATTATTTACAAGATTCGCTATTTCATTAATAAATTTAATAATTCCTTTCGCTCGTACATAGCCTGGTGCTGCTTTTGCCCCAAAAATAAAAGTTCTTGGCACAATATCCATATTCGGTGTTTCTTTTAGTTGATAATATAAATCAAGGATATAAAAAGCTTTCAGTAATTGTCTTTTATATTCATGTAATCGCTTAATTTGAATATCAAAAATAGAATGAGGATCAATAGTAATTCCTTCATGAATTTTAATATATTCTGCCAATTCCTTCTTTTTTTCATGTTTAATATTCAAGAAACGTTGTAATATTTCTTGGTCATTCTGATATTTTTCTAATTGTTCTAACATACTAAGATCTGCAATCCACTTATCTGTTCCTAATAATTCTGTGATCAAAGCCGTTAGTTGAGGATTACAAAGAGCCATCCATCGTCTTGGTGTAATTCCATTGGTTTTATTTTGAAATCTTTCAGGATATAATTCATACCAATCATTCAGTTCTTGATGTTTTAAAATTTCTGTATGCAATCTTGCAACACCATTCGTAGTATGAGATCCGTAAATAGAAAGCCATGCCATCTTAATACTTTTATCTGATATCATCCGCATTTCTTCAATTTTTTCTTTTTCATATCCTTTCTTTTTTAACTCTTTTACAAATTGCTTATCTATTTTTTTAATTATGACATATACTTCCGGTACTAATTTTCGGTAAAGTGAAGCATCCCATGTTTCAAGAGCTTCCGCTAAAATAGTATGATTCGTATAGGCAAAAGTCTGAACAGTAATTTCCCACGCTTCTTTCCAAGATAATCCTTCTTCTTTTACTAAAATTCTCATTAATTCTGGAATAGCAACTGCAGGATGCGTATCATTTAACTGAATAGCATGATAATTCGAAAATTGACTGAAGTCGTTTCCGATATTAGTTTTAAATTTCTTCACTAAATCTTGTAAAGATGCTGATACAAAAAAATACTGTTGTCGTAATCGTAATATCTTTCCTTGTTTTTTAGAATCATTTGGATATAAAACCCTAGATATATCCTCTGCTCTATTTTTTTCTTTTACAGCCTCATCATATTTCTGATCATTAAATAACTGAAAGTCAAAATCTTTCATTGATTCTGCTTGCCATAAGCGTAATGTATTAATGTTATTATTTTTATATCCAATAATAGGTGTATCATAAGGAACAGCTTTTACTTGAAAATCTTTAAACGAAACGATAACTGCATCTTCTTCTCGTCGAACAGACCAAGGATCACCATATTTTAACCAGTTATCTGCTTCTTCTACTTGAAATCCATCTTTGAACTTTTGCTTAAAAATTCCATATTTATATCGAATACCATAACCATGAAGTGGAAGTTTCATGGCAGCACTAGAATCCAAGAAACAAGCTGCTAACCGTCCCAATCCTCCATTTCCTAATCCAGCATCTTCTTCCACTTCTTCTATTTGATTTAAGTCAATATGAAGTTCTTCTAAAGTATCTCTTACTTGATCATAAATCCCTAAATTCAACAGATTATTTCCTAAAGCTCTACCCATTAAAAACTCAGCCGATAAATAATATGCTTGTTTTTCTTTTTCATATTTTTTATTCGTTTTTACCCAATTTTCACTGATAAGACTCATAACTGCTTTCGCAACAGCAATAAATTTTTCATGTTCTAAAGCATTCTCTAAGTTTTTACCGTATTCTATCTTTAAAATCTGTTGTATCGTACTTTTAAAATTGTCTTGATTTAACATCTAGCTACCTCCCATAAAGCTTCGTTAATTGTAATATCTTATCTGCTAAAGCAAGGGTCAATTGTTCTTTTCTTACTCTCCACTCCCAA
>JAAYSE010000203.1 GCA_012524135.1 Candidatus Epulonipiscium sp.
AAACAGGTGTTATAAAAGATGACGTTTTTATTCAAACAGGCTACTCTACCTATGAACCCCAGTTTTGTAAATGGTCAAGTTTGATTAGCTTTGACAAGATGAATGAACTGATGGAGACATCAGATATCATTATTACGCATGGTGGGCCAGCTACTTTTATGAGCGCTATTGCAAATGGTAAAAAACCGATTGTTGTGCCAAGACAAGAGAAATATGACGAGCATGTCAACGACCATCAAGTGGATTTCGCACAACAAGTAAAAGAGAGATACAATAGTATCGAAGTTGTTACAGAAATTTCAGAATTAGGAAATTATTTAAATCAAGATTTGAAAATTGATGGGAATGAATCATCAAATAACAAATTGTTTAATGATAAACTTCGTGAGGAAGTAAGAAGATTATTTAAATAGGAGATTAGGTAGTGAATTACAAAGTTAGTGTCGTTATTAGGGTTTACAATGAGGAAAAGCATATACGAGAGGTTCTTGAAAGTTTAAAAAATCAAACCTATAAAAATTTTGAAACAATTATTTTAGATTCTGAGTCAACTGATAGTACAATTGATATTGCAAAAGAATATGATGTTGTTATAAAGAAAATCAAAAAATCTGATTTTAATTATAGTTATGCTAGCAATAAATGTGTTGAATATGCTACGGGGGATATCGTATGTTTTTTGAGTGGCCATTCTGTTCCTTTGAAACGTACGTATTTAGATGAAATTAATAATATATTTCAAAATCCAAAAGTTGGAGCTTGCTATGGTGATGTAATTGCATTACCAGATGGAAGTTTTACAGAAAAATTATTTAATGGATTAGGTCACTTAAAAAATAAATTGAGAGTTAAGAGTGGAATTGAGTTTGAGACAGAAATTCACCCAGGTATCTTCAGTTGTAGTAATGCAAGTGCGAGAAGACACCTTTTGCTTAAACATCCATTTGCCGAGGAATTGGGGAAAGGTGGAGAGGATATTGAAGTAGCACATAGAATCATTGGAGAAGGTTTTGTAATTGCATTTGTTCCAGATTTATTGACCAAACATTCTCATGGTAGCGGATTATTTAAGTTTATAAAAGAGTACAAAGCTTGGGGAGTTATGTGGGATGAAGTTCAGAATTATATAAATAAGGATAATTATGAAAGTAACAAGAAATGATTTAAATTTATTTGTATATTTTTTAGTTATAATAACTCAAGTGTTTACAATAAATTATGAAAGTGCCGGTTTAATTAGCTATCTCAAATATATTATTTGTATAATAGGAATAATATGTTCTTTTGTTTTAATGATTAGTCAAAACTCTGAAGAAAGATTGATGAAAATTGAAGTCAGACATTTACTAATTGTTCCAACTTTATTTTTACTAATATCGCTATTTAAGATTATGACAGTAAGGCATTTTTCAATGAGATTAGTCAACGAACTTATGTTTATGTATCTTCCTATTCTATATGCATACGGTTTAATAAATACTTTAAACTTTAAGCAGATTGAGAAAGCCATGTTTGGAACACTGATTATTTCTTTTTTGGGGTATCTATTTAATCTTAATTTGCAAGGAGGTCTTTTGGCAGCGATTTCTAGCATTAGTTTTTCTAATTCACAATCTGTGTTCGAGTCTTCTCAATTTTCAGGGACATCTATTGCTGTTGCTTTATTTTATTTATATTATAGGAAAAATAAATTAGCTACAATTTTAAGTGTCTTTTTTGTATTTTTAACATTCAAGAGGTTGGCTATTCTTACTGTAATTATCTTAATTATACTTCCTAAAATTATTGATTTGACAAAACCAGCTAGTAAGAGCACTTTTAGGATATTTGTAATTGTCACTTTTATATTGTCTATTTTATATTTTAATTTGATGATTCCTGAGAATAGAGAATTAGCGAATATTATTTTTAAAAATGGAATTGACAACTTTACAATGGGGCGATATTGGAGGTTTTCTTTATTATATAATAATCCAAGATTTATAAATTATGGATTAGGATCTACGTATGATTTTTTGGAGAAAATATATAGTTTTTCTTTAGAAATGGATATATGTAGGCTTCTTATAGAGATTGGATATATTGGAACCTTCGTGTTTATATATAATTATTTTTATTCTTCTAAGAAAAATATGTATTGTATGCTTTTAATGAGTTATCTTTTCTTTAATATGATTACATCTCATTGTTTAGCTGCAATGTTTACTTGGATTATTGTATTTATTACAATAGGCACAATCGAGTATATAAATCCAGAGGGTGCTAAACCGATAATAAAATTTGTAGGAGATTAATAATGCACCAAAAAATATCAATTATAATTCCCGCTTATAATTCAGAAAAAACAATTGAGAGATGCTTAACTTCAATCTATAATCAAAAATATACTGACTATGAAGTAGTAGTAATAAATGATGGATCGACTGACGGAACATTAAGTATTTTAGAAAAATTTGATTTGAAGCATGATAATTTTA
Organism: Candidatus Epulonipiscium sp.; assembly: GCA_012524135.1. GTDB lineage: Bacteria > Bacillota > Clostridia > Lachnospirales > JAAYNZ01 > JAAYNZ01. Next base: position 2,478 of record JAAYSE010000203.1, read on the forward strand.
TCTTAATAAATAAAAAAAATGAAGGGGTCAGTGTAGCTAGGAACTTAGGAATTGACAGGGCTTCAGGAGATTATATTTTATTTATGGATGCTGATGATTATATTAGAGATGATTACCTTGATTTACTTGTATCTTCTCTAATTAATAATAATTGTAAAATTGTTATTTCAGGGTATAAGGTTTTAAATTCATCTACAGTACTTAGTGATATTTCATCACTAGAAAAAAATAAAGGAGTTGTATCAAAGGATGTAGTTTTAAAACTATTGGTTAGTTCTTTTAAGGATAGATTGTATGGTTATGTTTGGAGATGTCTATTTGATAGTTCTATTTTAAAATCTATTCGATTTGAAAATAATTTAAAAATATCAGAAGATTTTTTGTTTATTTGTCAAGCAGTTAATTCTGTAGAAAAGGTATACCTACTTCCAGAAGAAGCGTACTACTATGTTTGCAACCCTGAATCAGTTACAGCTAATTATATTCCATCTTTATATAATGATATGGTTGAAATTAACAACATTGTTTTCAAAGAAATCTGTGAAAACAATCCAGAATTGTATGATGGTTATTATTCCTGTGTTGCGAATACCTATTTAAGAGCTCTACAGAATGCTTCCCGTGGTTTGATTAATGAGAAGAATGCTGTTTTTAAAGCTAATAAAAAATCAAACGAAATGAAGAAAGAGTTGCAAGCATCATGGTACTTAAGAAAAACACTGTTGCACTTTAATAAGTTGAGATTTAAAGATGGAATTTCATTTTTAGTTTTATTTTTAAATTTGGACTTTTTGTATATCTTTTTATTTATTAATAAGCAAAGAAGGGCGAGAAAATAGTTTAATGATAGAGAGTAAGAATGATTTAAGGCGTTATCTATTGGCAGATAAGATTGCATTAGGTGTAAACAAAAAACGTCCTCGGATAATTGGAGATAGAATTTGGAAATATCAGATAGATTATAGAAAAGCAGAGTATTATTTAAATACTAATAAACATTTTTTTAGTAAATTAATGTTTTATTATTACAATCTTAAATTTAAAATAAAAAGTAGAAGTATGTGTTCTGAAATACCATATAATGTTATTGAAGAAGGTTTAGTAATTTGGCATGGGCAGAATATTATAATTAATGGAAATGCGAAAATAGGAAAAAACTTTAGTATTTCATCAGGATGTTGTGTTGGTCAAGCCCATAATCAATATCCAGTAATTAAAGATAATGTTGAAATGACGATTGGAAGTAAGGTAATTGGGGGAATTATTGTTGCTAATGATGTCACTATAGGTGCAGGAGCAGTCGTTGTAAAAAGTATTGATGAATCATACACTACATGGGGAGGAATTCCCGCTAAGTGTATTTCTCGTCGAAAAAATGAATATGTTAGCCTGAAAAAGGAAAGATTAAAGTGTATTAAAATTCTTTGATAGGGGTTAAACATGTAGTGTTTTTATGACACATTGAATAGTTTGAAAGTTTTTTAAAGGAGATATCGATGTGGTAAAAAAAGTTATAAGAATAATTTTACTGAATATTTTTAGTTTATTTCCATTAGATTCAAGGAAAATAATATTTGAAAGTAATTCGGAAATTAAGGATAATTCAAAAGCATTATTTTTAAAAATTCTTGATTTAGGTGTAAATAGTAAATATAAAATCATTTGGCCTGTTGAAAATCCAAAAGAATGTAAAGATGCTTTTAAAGAATATAAGAATGTATCTTTTGTTAAAAAAAGTAAATCTGGATCTTCATCTTTATTATTTTTATACCATTGCTGTACAGCAAAGTATTGTTTTTATACCCATAACCCATTAGGGCAAAGAACTAGAGAGGGTCAAAGGAAAGTTTTTTTGACTCATGGCACACCAATTAAAGATACTAGGGGAATGTTTTGGCCTCCATACGAGAATACCGATATTATTTCGACTTCTGAATTTGCAGCATATTTGAGATGCAAGACTTTTGGAGGTGGTGATGATGTTGTTAGATTGTTAGGCTTCCCAAGAAATGATTTTTTATTTAAAACGGATAAAGGAACTGAAGAGTATTTTGATAAAATAAAAAAAAGTAAGTTTATTATTTGGTTACCAACTTTTAAGCGTCATAATATAAGTGTTAAACGTCGTGATTTTGACGAAGATAAAAATTCAGACATTTCTATTTTATCTCCAGGTTTTATGGAAAAATTGAATAATTATTTAAAAGCAAAAGATATTTTACTTCTTATAAAATATCATCCATCTCAAAATCTCGACTATGTTAGTTTAAAAAGTTATTCAAATATAATAACACTAACAAATGATCAGTTAGAGAAAAATAATGTTGATTTATATTCTTTAATGGGAAAATCTGATGCTTTAATAACTGATTTTTCATCAGTTTATATTGATTATTTATTAGTTAACAAGCCAATTGGTTTTGAACTTGGTGATTATAAATCTTATAAAAATGGTCGAGGTTTTATAGTTGATAATCCACTAGATTTTATGCCTGGTGAGAAAATAAAGAGTCCTGGTGATTTGTATACTTTTATTGATAATATCTTCAGTGGAGTTGATAAATACGAAGAAGAACGAATAAAATTAAGAAATAAAATGCATAAGTATGTAGACGGAGACTCTTCAGAACGAGTACTTAGATATTTTGAGTTGATTAATTAAAGGGAGAAAATTATGAAAAAATATAAAATTGGTTACACATCAGGAGTATACGATATGTTTCATATTGGCCATTTGAATTTGATTAAAAGAGCTAAGGAACAATGTGAATACCTAGTTGTTGGGGTGACAACGGATAAGTTGGCTCAATATAAAAACAAAACACCTATTATTCCATATGAAGAGAGAAAACAAATTGTAGAAGCTTTAAAATATGTCGATGAAGTTGTTCCTCAGGAAAATATGGATAAATTAGCAGCATGTAAAAAACTGAATGCAGATGTTATCTTTGTTGGTGATGATTGGAAGGGAACAGATAAGTGGAACAAGATTGAGGAAGATCTTGCCACTATTGGTGCTGAAGTTGTTTACTTTTCTTATACTAAAGGGACTTCTTCAACAATACTAAGAGAAAAGTTACTTAAAAAATAATTATGGATAAAAATAAAGCATTTGTAAAAAATACGATTATCTTATTTATCGGTAAGTTTGCGACACAATTTATGTCATTATTGTTATTACCGTTATACACACATTATCTTTTAACAAATGATTACGGTACAGTTGACTTGTTACAAACATATATTTCATTGTTTATTCCAGTTCTAACTTTACGTATTGATAGTGCGGTTTTTAGGTTTTTAATTGATAAGAGGAACAAGCATGACGAAATCAGAAGAATAATAAGTAATATTTTTCTGATTTTGATTTTTGGGGTACTATTTACAATAGTTGCGGCTGTAGTCTTAAACTTTTTTGTCAATATTACTTATTTTAGAAGTGTTGTCATAAATACTATTGTAATGATGGTTTCTTCAATAACTCTTCAAGTATTGAGGGGACTAGGAAAAAATACAGATTATTCAATAGCGAGTGTTATTACTGGAGCTGTAACACTTGTTAGTAACGCATTGTTAATAATAGTTCTAAAATTTAATGCGGACAGTATTTTAATTGGATCATCTATTGCTAATTTGGTCTGTATTCTATATGTGGTCGTCGACATTAAGATTTGGAATTATATTTCATTTAAGGAAGTTAATAAGACAATTTTAAAAGATATTTTAAATTACTCATTTCCAATGATTCCAAATGCCCTATCTTGGTGGATTGTTAATGTTTCTGATAGAACTGTAATTTCAATATTTTTAGGAGTGACAGTTAACGGAATTTATACTGTCTCTTGTAAGTTTTCAAATATTTTAAATAGTGTTTTTTCTATTGTAAGCATGTCATGGCAAGAAAGTGCAACTTTGCATATTAATGATGAAGATAGAGATGAATATTTTTCTAATATGATTAATTCGATTTTTATGCTTTTTTCTACGATCTCATTATTAATAATTGCTATATTACCATTTGTATATAATATTATAATTGGTATTAATTATATGGCTGCTTATAACTATATTCCGTTATTGTTGTATGCTAATTCTTGGAATATTTTAATAGGATTAATTGGTGGAATATACATTGCGAAAAAGAGGACCAAAGAAATAGCAAGTACTACGATTTTATCAGCAATAATTAACATAGTAATCAATTTAGTATTAATAAAATTTATCGGCCTTTATGCAGCTTGTATATCAACGTTATTATCATATATGATAATGGGGTTATATAGGTACTTTGACTGTCAAAAATATGTAAAATTAAAATTAAGTTTTTCCAAAATAACTATATTTAGCATGGTATATATTATATCTTCTTTTATTTATTTGGGAGAAAATTTAGTTATAAAAGTTTTAAATCTAATTTTTGTTTTAATTTTTAGCATTCTACTAAATAAAACTATAATTTTATCAGCTATAAAGATAATTAAACAAAAAGCAGATATGTATTTCTCTAAAAAATAAGTCATTACTTTTACTTTAATTATGATCTTTTTTATAGTATTATATACTTATCCCATATGATTTATCTAAAGTTTATAGTTTGGTCT
>JAAYSE010000204.1 GCA_012524135.1 Candidatus Epulonipiscium sp.
ATGGAACAAGAATTTAAAGATGGTTACATTAAAAATGGTGTAATTTTTTCTCCTATCAATACTCCAAGTGGCAACCAATTAACTATAAAATATAAAGGACTTCTGAAGGAATCAGAAGAACCTCAAATTTATGCTCGGGTTGGATATGGATATGATTATTATACCTGGGAAGAAATTCAAGATATTGCCATGACACCTACTCAAAATCAAGATATGGAAATTACCATTCCTTTAATAGACAATCAAATTACACATGTAGCGTTTCACAACGGAGAAGGGATTTGGGATAATAATAATGGAATGGATTATCATTTTAAATCTAGAATACGACCACAATGGTGATAAAAATAGTAATAACCTTGCATAAAAAAACATCCTAAGAAGTAGGATGTTTTTTCTTATGACACTGATGACAAATTCCGTAAAATTTCACTTTATGATTAGTAATTTGAAACTTATACTTTTTTTCCACCTGTATCTCTATTGCATCCATTAAATCCTCTTCTACTTCAAAAATTTGCCCACAACTATCACAAATTAAATGATGGTGATGATGATCTTCTCCAAAACTTCCAAGTTCATATCGATTACAACCATCATCAAAGGTAAGTCGATCTATAATTCTAAGCTCTTCTAATAATTGTACAGTTCGGTATACTGTTGCAAGCCCTATTTCTGGACATTGCACTTTTACATATTGATAAATTTCTTCCGTTGTTAAATGATCACCGGCATGATTTTGAAGCACATCCAATACAGCTCTTCGTTGTGTTGTTAATTTATACCCTTTTTCTTTTAACATTTCTTTAAATTTGGTATTAATACTCATAGGAGCCCCCAATCCATTAGCATAATTCATACAAGCATTTTTGCTATTTTATCAATTGCAAATCCAACAATTTACTTTTCTAAGGATATTATATAGGCTTCTACTCCTTTTGTCAATTGATATTAACTCTCATTCTACATCAAAATCATATTCATCGGATCGTTCTCGAAATTTTTCAACTACTTGATACAATTCATTCTCATCTTCTATGGTTTCATAAATTACATCGTCTGCATTACTTTCTTTTTCTTTTAATATAATTGCATCAGCTTCATCATCTTCTACTACATCTTTTTCAATTACTAAAATATATGTTTGTTCATTCCAAACCACATAATCTAAAATAATAAACTCTACTTTTTCTTCTGAGTCTTCCATTTTAAAATAAATACTTTCAAATTCCTCTTCCATCTTATTATACACCTTTCTTTTTCAAAAAAATTTTATATTTTAAAATATTTATAAGTATTTAAATTCAAACTTTAGTTTCTTAGCTAAGCATCTAATTAATTATCCTCCTAGACTTTCATAGAATTGTTTCTATCTACAGAAATAATTCTATGAAAGTCTAGGTTAACTATAAAATATTTCAATTTATACGATTAGATGATTTACATATATATTATTACTTAAAAAGATTCATAATACAATAATATTTATATTACCATAACTATTATATCCCTATTTTTTAGTTTGATAAATAATCTAAATATCCTTGTAAAATATAAGTAGCAGCCATTTTATCAACAACTTTTTTTCTTTTTTTTCGACTCAAATCCGCTTCTAATAAACTACGAGTAGCAGCTACTGTACTTAAACGTTCATCCCACACATGAACGGGTAAAGAAAATTTTTTCGCTAATTGTTCTTTAAATATAAGCGTTTTTTCAGCTCTTGGACCTAATGTATTATTCATATTCTTAGGTAATCCTAATACAATTTCTTCTACTTGGTATTCAGTAATAATTTCTTTTAAACGCATAAAAGTTTCTTTTAAGTTGTTTTCTTCTGTTCGATAAATCGTTTCTACTCCTTGTGCTGTCCAACCCAAAGGATCACTAACTGCTACTCCTAACGTCTTTTCTCCAAAATCTAATCCTAATATTCTCAATTCTGTCCTCCTTTCTATTCTAGACAATTTTTTATTTTATATCCACATTTTTTAATACTGATGCATTTGTAATGAAAAAATCAAAAAATAATAGTATCTATTATTAATTATTTGATTTTTGATTTTGTAAATAATTTTTAACCAGTTCTTCTAAAAGTTCATCTCGCTCTAATTTTCTAATTTTACTTCTAGCATTATTATAACTCGTAATATATGTTGGATCTCCTGATAAAATATAGCCTACAATTTGATTAATAGGATTATATCCTTTTTTTACTAACGAGTCATAAACACTTAATAAAATTTTCCGTGCTTCATTGATTTCATCTTTTTTGACACTAAAATGAACTGTTTTATTAAAAGAATTCATACTATTCACTCTCCTGTCATAAAATCATTATTATTAGTCATCATAATACAAATATTTTTATTATGCAAATCAAAAAAATATTCTATAAGTAAAGTTAACTTATTTTTAGATTATCTTTCCTATTAAATAATCTTTTTCTTGTTGAATCATTTTTATTTGTTGCATTGTGTTTTCAAGAGGTACGCTCGAACAAACTTTTACTTTCATATAATTAGAAGTATGTCCTTCAAACATATTACTTCCATTACATCTTGTTTCAACAAGCACTTCATGAATCCTTCCTATATGATTGGATAAAAACTGAATTTCCATTTTTTCTCCTAATTTCATCATTTGATCCCTTCGCTTTTCTTTAATCTTATTAGGAATTTGATTAGGATATTTTGCCGCCTTTGTTCCTTTCTTTGGTGAGTAAGGAAATACATGGATTTTACTAAATTTCATATTTTTTATGAATTCATAACTTTCCTCAAAATCCTCTGTTGTTTCTCCAGGAAATCCCACAATAACATCTGTTGTCAACGCTACATCTTTTAAAGTATATCGTAATAATTCTACTTTTTCTTGATAGATTTCTTTCGTATATTTACGATTCATTCTTTGTAAAGTACGATTCGAACCACTTTGTAAAGATAAATGAAAATGTCTACATACTTTAGGTAATGCTTGAATCGTTTGAATAAAGTGTTTTGTTACAAATGTAGGTTCTATCGAACTTAAACGAATTCGTTCTAATCCTTCTATCGAATGAATATCTTTAATCAAGTCCACTAAATCAATTTCCATATTTTTTATATCTTTACCATAGGAACCGACATGAATACCTGTTAGTACAATTTCTTTAAATCCATTATTCACTAAAGTTCTAATTTCTTTCATAATATTTTCAGGACTTCGGCTTCGTATAGGACCTCTGGTATAAGGAATGATACAATAAGAACAAAATCGGTTACATCCCTCTTGAATTTTTAAATATGCTCTTGTTTTTTCTTGTACAGTAGAAATATTCATTTCTTCAAAATCTCGAACTTTCATAATATCATTTACTTGTATCATTACATTTTGTTTTTTTTCATATTCTTGTAATAAACGAACAATTTGATTTCTTTGATTAGTTCCTATAATCATATTAACACCTTCAATTTGAGCAATTTCTTTTGGTGCAATCTGAGCATAGCAACCCACTACAATAATAATGGCTTGAGGATTCTTTTTATGAGCTCTACGAATCATTTGTCTTGACTTTTTATCTCCTACATTGGTTACTGTACAAGTATTAATCACATATATATCTGCTTTATCATCAAAAGGAACACTCTTATATCCTTCTTTTTCAAAAAGCTCCATAATAGCTTCTGTTTCATATTGATTCACTTTACATCCTAATGTGTGAAAAGCAACTGTTTCCATTTTAGCACCTCAATTAGTCTTCGGATTATATAAGATTAAAAAGATAAGTATAATAAAACAATTCACTATTTATTTAAATAAATATTAATTCTATAATTAGATTATATTAAAAATCATATTAAAAAACAATCAATAGAAAAAGTTCTTCTTACTTTAGGGACATTCTAACATTTATAAGAGATCTTTTTTGGCTAAAATAATCATTGACAAACTTTACCTTAAACGGTACTATAGACATGTGAATACATTATTGAATGCATAAGGGGGTTATATCATGAAATCTGTAAATATTTCTTTAAATTCAATTGATAAAGTGAAAAGCTTTGTTAATACGATTAGTAAGTATGATTCTGATTTTGATCTAGTATCTGGTCGATATGTAATTGATGCAAAATCTATTATGGGAATCTTTAGCTTAGATCTAAGCAAACCCATTCGCCTAGATATTCATGATGATATAGAGGCAGATAAAGTTATTGAAGATGTTCAATCTTTTATTGTTGAATAGAATTAATATGATTGTAATAAAATCCACTGTATACAGTGGATTTTATTTTGTTAAATAAAAATCACTTCTGTTTTTGCAATAGCTTCTTCTATCATGGCATCTATATTTTCTAAATTCTTTTCTGATCTTTCTATACTTTCTAAATTAGGTTTTGTTTGAGGATGCTTAGCAACAAAAATGGTACAACAATCTTCATAGGGTAAAATAGATGTTTCATAAGTGTCAATTTTTTCTGCAATCGTTATAATATCTTGTTTATCAAATCCTATTAATGGACGAAAAACAGGTAAAGTACAAACTGCATTGGTAACACCTAAACTTTGTATGGTTTGGCTTGCAACTTGGCCAATACTTTCTCCTGTTATAAGAGCAAGTGCATTTTGCTTTTTTGCTATTTTTTCCGCAATTTGCATCATAATTCTTCGCATAATAATAGTCAATTGTACATGAGGACATTTTTCATAAATTTTTAATTGAATTTCGGTAAATGGAACAATATGCAGTGTAAATTTTCCTGTATAAGTAGCTAATTTTCGTCCTAGTTCAATCACTTTTTCTTTAGCACGATCACTAGTATAAGGATGACTATGAAAATAAATACCTTCTAAGGCTACACCTCTTTTTGCTACCATCCAACCTGCTACAGGACTATCAATACCACCTGATAATAAAAGCATAGCTTTTCCACTAGTTCCTATTGGCATTCCGCCTAAACCAGGAATGACTTGAGAATACACATATACTGAATTTCTAATTTCAATCCAAACTCGCACTTGAGGATGATGTACATCTACAGAAAGTGTTGGCATATGTTGTAATAAATAAGCTCCTACTTCTCTTGCTATTTCTGGTGAAGTTAAAGGATATGACTTATCAGCACGTCTCGCTTCTACCTTAAAAGTAATTTTTTTATCTTGGTAAATTTCTTTCATATAATGAAGAACATGTTCTTGAATTTGTTGAAAATCTAAGCTATCTACTTTAATCACAGGACAAATACCTATAATACCAAATATTTTAGTTAATCGACCTATTACTTCTTCTTCATCATAATTTTCTTTTAAAGGTTCAACTAATATTCTTCCTTGTTCTTTAATTAACTTAAAATCTCCAATGTTTCGAAGGCTTTTTTTAATATTCTGTAATAAAGCATCTTCAAATAAATAACGATTTTTTCCTTTAATAGCAATTTCGCCATATTTAATTAAAAATAATTTTTTCATTATTTTTTTCCTCCTGGAACAAATTTACGAAGCAATGGTATAATTTGTTGCATTTCTGCTATACATATTTCAATATCTTCTCTCGTTGTATACGGGGAGAAGCTAATTCTAATAGAGGATAAAATCTCCTCATCCGATAAGCCTAAAGCTTGTAAAGTGCTACTTTTGGTTGACTTATGACTAGAGCAAGCGGATCCTGTTGAAACATAAATTTTTTTATCTTCTAAAGCGTGAAGAAGTACTTCTCCACGTATATCTTTAAAGCCAAGATTTATAATATGAGGAGCACCTTCTTCTAATTTAGGTCCATGTATAGATATATTTTCTACTTTAGCTTTTAATTCGTTTACTAAATATTTTTTTAACTGAACCATATGAGAAACATGATCCTTCAAATTTTCATATGCATTTTTCACTGCAGGATAAAGGCCTGCTATTCCTATCATATTTTCTGTCCCTGAACGCAATCCATTTTGTTGACCACCTCCATATACTAAAGGTTCTATTTTTATATCTTTAGCTATATAAAGTACACCAATACCTTTAGGTCCATGTATTTTATGCCCACTGATGCTAAGCAAATCAATATTCCATCTTTTTGGATAAATAATACTTTTCCCGAAGGATTGAACAGCATCTACATGAAATAGAGTAGATGGATTTATTTTTTTTATAATAGATCCTATTTTGTCAATAGGTTGAATTGTACCTACTTCATTATTAATATGCATAATACTAACTAAAATAGTATCCGGTCGAATCGCTTGTTTTAACGTTTCTAAATCAATATATCCTTGTTGATTAACAGGTAGATAAGTTACTTCATAACCTTGTTCTTCTAATTTTTTAAAAGGTTCTAATACCGAAGGATGTTCAATTTGCGTTGTAATCAAATGTTTTCCTGATCTTACATATGCATTAGCCACCCCTAAAATAGCTAAGTTATTTGATTCTGTTCCGCCTGAAGTATAATATACTTCTTTAGGAGTTACTTTTAGCCATTTTGCAATTTCTTCGCTAGTTTGTTTTATATATTCTTCTGCTTGCATTCCTTTTCTATGTAAAGATGATGGATTTCCATAATCTTTTTTTACTACTTGAAGGATCGATTGAATCACTTCAGATGACGGTGGAGTCGTAGCTCCATTATCTAAATATATTTCTTTCATTAACTCATCTCTTTCTATCAAAGCCTTTATAAATCTTTTTCCATAACTACATCGATATAGTATTTAACTGATATGCTTATTTTATAATAATTATTTTTATTTTAACGTTTTTTCGATAACAAAAGGAAAACTGGTAGGCCTTCCCACCAGTTTAGGATATTACTCTTCTACCACATTTTGAATGGCTTGTAGAACTCTAGATTTTTCAAAAGGCTTTACAATAAAATCTTTCGCTCCAAGTTTAATTGCATCAATTACCATAGCCTGTTGTCCCATGGCAGAACACATAATAATTTTAGATGGTGGACTGACCTCTAAAATTTTATCAATAGCTGTAATTCCATCCATTTCCGGCATAGTAATATCCAGGGTAATGACATCTGGTTGTAGTTTTTTAGCCATTTCAATAGCTTCCAAACCACTATTAGCTTCTCCTACGACAGTTAAATTGTCACTCTCTTCTAACATTTTTTTTAAAACGGTACGCATAAAAATAGCATCATCAACAATTAGAACTTTTATTTCTTTCATACCTATACCTCCCCGATCTCATACATAAGAATCGATAATACTGCTAATCCTGCAGTTTCTGTGCGTAAAATTCGTTTACCTAATGTGATAGGTAGAATATCATGATCCACGGCATTTGTAATTTCTTCCGCAGTAAAACCACCTTCTGGACCAATAAAAACACCGATGGTTTGTTGAGCAGATAGGGGAAAAATAGTTCTAAGTCCTGTATGAATTTCTTTTTCATAAGGAATAACCGCTTTATCCAATCTTTGACCCATCTGTAATGCTTCTTGATAAGAAATAGGAGTAGAAACCAATGGTATTGTACTTCGCCCTGATTGTTTAGCAGCTGCTTCACTAATTTTATTCCATCGTTCCCATTTCTTTTTTATTTTTTTGGGATCATTTATCTTTATAATAGTTCGTTCTGTCATCATAGGTACAATGTGATGAACACCTAATTCTGTTGCTTTTTGTATAATCCATTCTAGCTTATCTACTTTTGGCAAACCTTGAAATAAAGTAACATGTACTGCAGGTTCTTCATCACTTTTATATACATTCAAAATCTTTGTAAGAATTGTATTCTGATCTATCGTTTCTATTATACACTCATAATCCATTCCTTGTCCATTGCTAATACAAAGCTTATCGCCTTTTTTGAAGCGCAATACATTTTTAATATGAATAATATCTTGAGGATCCTGAATAATAATATATGTTTCTTTAATTTGTTCAGGAGCTACAAAAAATCTAGGCATTCTTTATCCTCTCCTTTGAGCTACAATAGCAGCCCATTCACCTTTTGAAACCACTTGAAGAATGGTAAATGGACCCTTCTCAATAGCTTCTTTAACCTCTTCTAACCGATCTTGAATAATTCCAGAGGCAATAAAAATACCCTTTGGTTCTAATACTTCTGGCACAAGTTTTACTAATTGAATAATTACATCTGCAATAATATTGGCTACTATACAATGAGCTTTTTCTTGTACTACGTCTAGCAAATCACCTTGTCTAATCTCAACCTTTTCATTTATTTGATTCATTTGAACATTTTCTCTTGCTACTTTTACTGCATTGGGATCAATATCGACTCCTATTACTTTTTGTGCTCCCAATTTACCTGCTACGATACTTAAAATCCCACTACCACAACCAATATCTAAAATAATATCATTCGTTGTCATATATTGTTCTAGTAATTGAATACACATAGAAGTAGTTTCATGCGTTCCTGTTCCAAAAGCCATCCCAGGATCTAATTCAATGACAATATCTCCTTTTTTTGTAAACGTAGCTGATTCCCACGTAGGTTGAATAACAATATGCTCCCCTGCTCGAAAAGGTTTATAATATTGTTTCCAAGCATTTTCCCATTGTTTTTCTTCTCTTTTTTGTATTGTTACTGTACCTTCTCCAATAGGGAGAAAAGATGCAATCATAGATAAACGACTTTTTATTTCTTCAATACGTTCTACATAATTATCTTCTTGTGAAAGATAACAAAAAATTTCTACTTTATTAGGATCCTTGGAGTGTAATAAATCTTCATCTGCATAATCCCAATCACGTTCATCTTGTTTTTGCATAAGAATATCCTTTGGATCATCAATACGAACTCCTTGTATTCCCAATTCAGTAAGCATATAGGATATAGCTTCTACTGCTTCTGTTTGTGTTGTTATTTTTACTTCAATCCATTGCAATTCCATATTCCTCCTATTTTTACCACAAAATGATTAGCTTAATGCATCTCCAAAGGCATCTTTTACTTTATCAAAAAAACCTTTACGTTGTGGATGAACATCGTCACCACTTATTTGTGCAAATTCTTGTAATTTTTTTCGTTGTTCTTCATTTAATTTTGTTGGAACATCAATAATAACTGTTACATATTGATCTCCTCTTAACTTGGGATTTCGAAGATAGGGAATTCCTTTCCCTCTAAGACGAAACACTGTTCCTGTTTGTGTTCCTTCTTTAATGCTATATTCTACTTTTCCATCTAAAGTTGGGACTTGTAATTTTCCACCTAATGCAGCTTGTACGAAAGTGATTGGAATTTTACAATATACATCATATCCTTGTCTTTCAAATATAGTGTGAGGTTTGATCGATACCGTAATTAATAAATCACCATAAGGGCCTCCACGTTGTCCTGGCTCTCCTTTTCCTTGTAAACGAATACTTTGTCCATGATCAATACCAGCTGGAATATTTATTTTAATTCGTTTTTTGTTTCTTACAATACCCTTTCCATGACAACTATTACAAGGCTCTGTAATAATCGTTCCTTCTCCATGACATACATCACAAGTTCGAATACTAGTCATATTACCAAATAACGTATTTTGATTGTAACGCACTTGTCCTGTTCCGTTACAATGCTTACATGTTTGTGGTTTTGTACCTGGCTTAGCTCCTGTTCCACCACAAGTAGTACATTGTTCTCCTATTATAATTTCAATTTCTTTTTCTACTCCAAAAGCAGCTTCTTGAAAATCTATTTCAATGGAAGTACGAACATCGGCTCCTTTCATCGGCCCTGTCCTTTGTCGTTGTCCCATTCCACCACCGAACATATCACCAAACATACTTCCAAAAATATCATTCATGTCAAAATCCGAAAAACCACCTTGAAATCCACCAGATCCTGCTCCGTTAAAGGCAGCATGACCAAATTGATCATATTGTGCTCTTTTTTCTGCATCATTTAAAACTTCATAGGCTTCTGTTACCTCTTTAAACTTTTGTTCTGCTTCTTCATTATCTGGATTCATATCAGGGTGATATTTCTTAGCCAGCCTTCTATAGGCCTTTTTTATTTCTGCTTCCGATGCATTTCTATCCACACCTAATACTTCATAATAATCTTTTTTTGCTGCCATTTTTTCACCTTCCACTACAAAATAACTTCCATTATTATATCATTATACTGTGAAAAAGCCAAAGATTTTATCTTTGGCTCTTTCAAATTAATTATATCTCTTTATAATCAGCATCTACTACATCATCATCTCCAGATTCGGATTGAGGCTTTTGATTTGTTCCTTGTGTTCCTTGACCTTGAGATGCTTGTTGCTGATATAATTTTGTAGATACTTCTTGGAAAACAGTTGTCAATTCATCTTTTGCAGATTGAAGATCTTGTATTTCTTTATCCGTCGTATTTTCTACATTCACTTTTTCTGTTAATTCTTTTAATTTCTTTAATGCAGCTTCAATTCGCCCTTTATCAGCTCCATCTACTTTATCTCCTAAATCTTTAAGCATTTTTTCTGTTTGGAATACCAAAGAATCTGCTTCATTTTTTGTATCTATAGCTTCTTTTCGTTTTTTATCTTGTTCTGCATATTGTTCTGCTTCTTTCACTGCTTTATCAATATCTTCATCACTTAAATTTGTACTAGCGGTAATAGTAATACTTTGTTCTTTTCCTGTTCCTAAATCTTTAGCACTTACATTTACAATACCATTAGCATCAATATCAAAAGTAACTTCGATTTGTGGAATACCTCTTTGTGCTGGTGGGATTCCATCTAAACGAAAACGTCCAAGAGTCTTATTATCTTTAGCTAAAGGTCTTTCTCCTTGTACAACATGAATATCTACAGCTGTTTGATTGTCTTCTGCCGTAGAGAAGATTTGACTTTTTTTAGTAGGAATAGTTGTATTTCTTTCAATTAAAGTAGTAGCTACTCCTCCTAAAGTTTCAATTCCAAGAGAAAGAGGTGTAACATCTAATAAAAGAATATCCCCTGCTCCTTCATCTCCTGCTAATTTTCCACCTTGAATGGAAGCACCAAGAGCTACACATTCATCTGGATTAATACCTTTAAAAGGTTCCTTTCCTGTTAATCTTTGTACTGCATCTTGTACAGCAGGAATACGAGTAGAACCTCCAACTAAAATAATTTTATCTAATTCTGATGGTTCTAAAGCCGCATCTTTTAATGCATTACGAACAGGTACTAATGTTTTTTCAACTAAATCCAATGTTAATTCATCAAATTTAGCTCGACTAAGATCCATATCTAAATGTTTAGGGCCTTCTTGAGTAGCTGTAATAAAAGGTAAATTAATATTTGTTGTTGTAGCTGTAGAAAGTTCAATTTTTGCTTTTTCAGCAGCTTCTTTTAAACGTTGCATTGCCATTCGATCTTGCCCTAAATCAATGCCTTCTAATTTTTTAAACTCATCAATTAAATAACGAATAATTCGTTCATCAAAGTCATCGCCACCTAGACGGTTATCTCCACTAGTAGCTAATACTTCAATAACCCCTTCACCTATTTCAATAAGAGAAACATCAAAGGTTCCTCCACCTAAATCATATACCATAATTTTTTGTTCATGTTCATTTTCAAGTCCATAGGCTAAAGCTGCTGCTGTAGGCTCATTAATAATTCTTTTTACTTCTAAACCTGCAATTTTTCCTGCATCTTTCGTTGCTTGTCTTTGACTATCTGAAAAATAAGCAGGAACAGTAATAACTGCTTCTGTTACCGTTTCTCCTAAATAACTTTCTGCATCTATTTTTAATTTTTGTAAAGTCATTGCAGAAATCTCTTGAGGAGAATATTCTTTATTATCTATTTTAACTCTATAATCAGATCCCATATGTCTCTTAATAGAGCCTACTGTTTTATCTGGATTAGTAATCGCTTGTCGTTTAGCAGGTTCTCCCACTAACCTTTCTCCAGTTTTTGTAAAAGCTACAATAGAAGGAGTAGTACGAGCACCTTCCGAGTTTGGAATAACAACTGGGTTTCCACCTTCCATTACTCCTACACAGGAATTGGTAGTTCCTAAATCAATACCTATAATTTTTCCCATAAATGGTTCCTCCTTATTTTTAATAAAGTATTCTATATGTTCAATTTAAAATTGTAAATGACTAGTTAGCCACTGTTACCATACTATAACGAATTACCTGATCTTGATATACATATCCTTTTTGAAATTCTTCAATTACTTCATTTTCTTTATATTGATCATCTTCTACATGAGTAACTGCATTATGATAATTGGGGTCAAACGGCTTTCCAACCGCTTCGATTTCTTTAACTCCTATTTCTTCTAAAATTCCTTTAAACTGCTTATAAATCATTTCAAAACCTTGAAAAAATCCTTCATTAATTTCTTTTTGATCATCTGTATTTAATAAAGCTCTTTCAAAATTATCAATGACAGGTAAAATTTTTTCAATTGTTTCTTTAACTCCCCTATCATACATACTTGCTTTTTCTTTTGTTGTTCTTTTTCGAAAATTATCAAATTCTGCCATTGTCCGTTGTAGACGATCTAAATATTCTTTATTTTTTTCTTCTTTCTCCTGTAAAATTTTTTTTAAGACTTCTCTATCAACATCTGTTTCCATTTGTTTACAAGAATCTGTTTCTTCTATTCCTTCTATATCTTCTATCTTTTCTTCATCATTTTTCAAGACATCTACTTCTTCTCTTGTAGTTTTCTCTACACTCATTTATTATATAGCCCCTTTCTCATTTTTTTAACCATCCATAAAATTTCGTAAGATATGGTCCATATATTTTACTAGATGCGACAGAGTAGAAACTACTCTAGCATAATCCATTCGAGTAGGTCCTAAAATTCCAATCGTTCCTACTTTTTGTCCTCCCATTTTATAAGATGTTGTAACAACACTACAATCTTTCATTTCCTTAGCAATATTTTCTTGGCCGATAGTAATCTGAATATTATTATCTTTTTGTTTGGAAGAGTTTTGAGATAATATCGTAATAAGTATATCCTTTTCTTCTAAAGCATGAAATAAGTTTTTTGCTTTAAATACATCATGAAATTCTGGAAAATCCAAAATATGGATAGCTCCACTCATATACACATCTTGTTCATCTACTGATTCAATACTATTGGCAATAGCATCTAATACATCATTCAATAATATTCCATGAATACCCATTTGTTGTTTTAAATTTTGAATTAAAGGTAAATTAATTTCTTCAAGGGTTAACCCTTGTAAACGCTGATTCAGCATAGTTGATAATTTGATAAGAGTTTCACTCTTAATAGGCATAGTACTATTTAATATATGATTTCTAACAATATTACCATCCATTACCGTAATTAAAATCATAGAATATTCATCTAATGGAATAAGCTGCATATGTTTTAATTTTGTTTTATGAATTTGAGGAGAAGAAATTAAAGTGGGATAATTAGTTATCATAGATAATAATTTACTGATATCCTGAAGCATGGATTCCATCTTGTCGATTTTTTCTACGATAATTTCTTGTACTAATTCTAATTGTTGCATATCAATCATAGGATATTCCATTAATTGTTCTACATACAAACGATATCCCTTATCAGAAGGTATACGACCAGCAGAAGTATACGGTTGCATAAGAAACCCTAGTTCTTCTAAGTCTGACATATCATTCCTAATTGTAGCAGAACTAACTCCTAGATTATATTTTTTAGAAATTGTTCGAGAACCTACAGGTTCTGCTGTTTCTAAGTAATCACAAATAATCGCATGCAAAATCTTTAATTTTCTTTCATCTAAATCCATAATATCCCTTCCTTCGTTGTTAGCACTCTCAGTGATAGAGTGCTAACATCTGACTATAAAAATATCACTCTATCTTTTATTTGTCAAGTGATATTTTCATATTTATTCTAATAAAAACTGCTCAAAAACCAAATTACCTACTTCTAAACCTCTTTTAGTGAATTTAACATTATTTTTTTCCTCTTTTAATAAGTTTAGTTTTATTAGTTTTTGTAAAACAGAACCATAAATTTCTTCCATGGAAATTTGAAATCGTTGATAAAATTCTTCTTTGGAAACACCTTCTATCAATCGTAAACCTAAAAACATAAATTCTTCATAAGCCTCTTTAGTACTAATTCGTTCTTTATCTTTTTTTATTTTTTCAATATCATGACTTTTTCTGATATAATCCTCTAAAGAATAAACATTATGATAACGAACACCTTGAAAATAAGAATGAGCCCCTAATCCAAATCCTATATATTCATCACAGCACCAATATTTTATATTATGAATACATTGTTTACCAGGTTTTGAAAAATTGGATATTTCATAATGATTATATTCTGCCTGTTGTAAAAATTGAATACACATTTGATACATATATAAGTTTTCTTCTTCTGTAGGAAGTAGTAACTCACCTTTTTCTTGCATATCAAAAAAAGTAGTACCTTCTTCTACGATTAAACTATAACAAGAAAGATGAGCAGGATTTAATTGTATCGCTTTCTTTAAATCTTCTTCCCAATGTTCTATTTTTTGTTCAGGTAATCCAAAGATTAAATCCATATTAATATTTTCAAACCCTATTTTCAAGGCGGTTTCATAGTTTTTCAAAAATTGTTCTGAAGTATGAACTCGTCCTATTTTCTGTAATAATTTATTTTGAAAAGTTTGCAATCCAATACTTAATCGATTTACTCCTACTTCTTTTAAACCTTGTAACATTCTATAAGAAAGGGTACCTGGATTGGATTCTACTGTAATTTCTACTTTTGAATCTATTGAAAAACATTCTTGTATTTTTATTAAAATCCGTTGTAACGCTTCAATAGGAAGAATGGTAGGTGTTCCTCCGCCAATAAAAATGCTATTGATCGAATACTCTTCCAATAAAGACTGATATCCGATGATTTCATTTTCTAAAGCATGTACATAAGCGGTAAAATAATTTTCTTGATTTGCTTTAGATAAAAAATCACAATAATAACATTTAGACATACAAAAAGGGATATGAATATATAAACCTAAAGTTTTTTTCATCTTTCTTTTACTCCAATTTCAAAACACTCATAAAAGCGGATTGAGGAACTTCTACATTTCCTACTTGACGCATTCTTTTTTTACCTTCTTTTTGTTTTTCTAATAATTTACGTTTTCGACTAATATCCCCACCATAACATTTTGCTAATACATCTTTGCGTAATGCTCGAATTGTTTCTCTTGCAATAACCTTTTGACCAATCGTTGCTTGAATAGGAATTTCAAATAAATGTCTTGGGATTTCTTCTTTTAATTTTTCTGCAATTTTACGACCTCTTTCATAAGCTTTCGATTTATGAACAATAAATGATAATGCATCTACTACTTCTCGGTTAATCATAATATCTAATTTTACTAACTCAGATTCTTGATAGCCTATTAATTCATAATCGAAAGATGCATATCCCCTTGTTCTTGATTTCAAAGCATCAAAAAAGTCATAAATAATTTCATTTAAGGGTAATTCATATGTCAATAAAGCTCGTGTTTCATCTAAATAGTCCATACTAATATAAATGCCTCGACGTTCTTGACATAATTCCATAATAGCTCCAATATAATCAGAAGGAACCATTATTTCTGCCTTTACCATAGGCTCTTCTGTATATTCAATTTCTGATTCTGAAGGTAAATCAGATGGATTAGATAAAAGTAACATTTCCCCATCTGTTTTATATACTTTATAAATAACACTAGGTGCTGTTGTTACAAGATCAATATTATATTCTCTCTCTAATCGTTCTTGTACAATTTCTAAATGTAGTAATCCTAAAAAGCCACATCGAAAACCAAAACCTAAAGCAGCAGATGTTTCTGGTTCAAAATGCAAAGCAGCATCATTTAATTGTAATTTTTCTAGAGATTCTTTTAAATCTTCATATTTTGCTCCATCTGCTGGATACATTCCACAATATACCATAGGATTTACTTTTTGATATCCTGGTAAAGGCTCTTTTGTAGGATGGTCGGCATCGGTTACCGTATCTCCTACCTGAGTATCCTTTACATTTTTAATACTAGCTGTAAAATATCCTACACTTCCTGGAGTTAATTCATCTGTTGGAATAAATTGACCTGCGCCAAAAAATCCTACTTCTACTACTTCGAATTCTTTTCCAGTAGCCATCATTCGAATATTCATATCTTTTTTAATACTACCTTCTTTAACGCGACAAAAAACAATAACTCCTCGATAAGCATCATAAATAGAATCAAAAACTAATGCTTTTAAAGGTTCATTTTTATCACCTTCAGGTGGTGGAATGACTTCTACAATTTTTTCTAATACTTCTTCAATATTTAAACCTGTTTTAGCTGAAATAAGTGGAGCATCTGTAGCTGGTAACCCTATAATATCCTCTATTTCTTTTTTCACTCGATCTGGATCTGCATTTGGTAAGTCAATTTTGTTAATTACCGGTAAAATCTCTAAATCATGATCCAATGCCAAATACACATTAGCTAAAGTTTGAGCTTCTATTCCTTGAGCTGCATCTACTACTAAAATAGCTCCTTCACAGGCTGCTAAACTTCGAGACACTTCATAATTAAAATCCACATGCCCAGGAGTATCTATTAAATTAAAAATATATTCCTTGTTATCTTTTGCTTTATAAATTAATCGTACACATTGAGATTTAATTGTTATTCCTCGTTCTCTCTCTAAATCCATATTATCTAACACTTGTTCTTGCATTTCTCGTTCAGTTAATAACCCTGTTGTTTGAATAATTCGATCCGCAAGAGTAGATTTTCCATGGTCTATATGGGCAATAATACAAAAATTTCGAATATGGTCTTGTTGCCTTGAAGACATTGACGGAATTCCTCCTTCGTCTATATAAATTAACCTTTATATCTATTGTACGATACTAAAGTAACTGATGGATATTATAGCATAGGGTGAACGAATCCTCAAGCCTAACCTTCTTCTTTAAGAACGGATATTAAAATATGAGCTAAAGGTTCCATCGCATTATATGCTTCTTCTACTGTATTTGTTTGAGCACCTACTTCTACTAAAAGAGATTTTGGTTTCATATGTAAACTATAACGATAAGGTTTAATATATATTTTACGTGTTAAACCTGGATAAAGTTCATTTGCCTTTAATTGCATTTGAAAACTAAAAGCCATATTATCCTCTAAATATGGATTAGGTAGATAATCAATAGGCTGAAAAATTCCATTTTGCATCTTTTTCGAAAGTCCATTTACAAACATAAATTTAGCAGTTGACTTTCCATTAATCGTTGTACATAATCTTACATTATCTGGAACTCCATCTCGATGTAAATCAATAACTACTTCTATACTAGGATATTTTTGAAGAATTTTTCGAATAGGTTCTTCCATTCTTTCATACGAAGTGGATCTATTTAATTTTCCATTTACCATATCATA
>JAAYSE010000217.1 GCA_012524135.1 Candidatus Epulonipiscium sp.
TACTTCTCTTTACCTGTATTTCAAAGTGTAGATGGGCTCCAGTTCCTATTCCAGTGCTTCCAACTCTTCCTATTTCTTGTCCGGCTTTAACTTTTTGTCCTTTTTCAACTAATCTTTTTGACAAATGTGCGTATAAAGATATAATATGTTGTGTTCCCTCTTCATTTGTTGGATGTGATATCATAATATATTGGCCATATCCCCCACCATTATTTGTTGAATGGATAACTTCTCCATCAGCAATACTAAATACTTTAGTTCCTGTTGGATATCCATAATCTAGTCCGTCATGCGTTGAACTGATTGATAATTTTCTTGGCCCTACACCAGAAGTAATAATTAAGAAGCCATTAGCATCAGCATCAAGAGGAGTCCTATAAGTATCAATATTATATATGTACGGTCTCATTTCTTCTAAATTACCAGCGGAAGAACTTCCACCAAATAATCCAGTGCTACCACCAGACATTGAACTTGTATTATATGGATTTCCAAAAAAATCTAATATTGTAAAATAGAAATCAGGTTTGGTTATATCTATATCTTCAACTCTGTGTCCTGCTGATTTTGCGATTACTGTATTTGCCTGTTCAGCAGAAAGATGATTTGTAAAGTTTGCTACACCTGAATTTCTAAAATTATCATAGTCTTTTCCTATCAATAAATCTATTGTATTAAACAGTTGCTTAAAGTTAGAGTTTCCTGTTTGATTATATCTATTGAATGTTAGTGAACCAAAATCTGTTCCACCATAATATCCTAATACATTTGCTAAATAATTAGGATCACCGTGTTTTAATTTTCCTAATAAGCTTGGTATCTTATTTATATTATTCATCCAGTCATCAGGATAAGCTTTAACTAATTTTTGAACAGCACCTAAGCCCATATTGTATGCTAATAAAGCTTTTAATTGATCACCATCAAACTGGTCAGCTAAATATCGTAAGTGTGCGGCTGCCCATCTAATTGAGTTTAAAGAGTCTAATCTTTCGTCTGTGTTTTTATTTTTAGTAATATTTACACAAACCGGATTAGCACCACCAGAGCATCGTTCATAAGGATATCCAGATTTTCCACCAGTATCTTCTATTTGCATTGGACCCCATCCATTTCCCGTAGTATCAGCTTTTCCACCCCAAGACTCTTGTGCCATTATTGCGTATAAAAGGTCTGGGTCTATTCCAAATTCTTCCGATGCGATACTTACACTTGACTGATGAAGACTTACAGCTCTTTGAACATTTTCACTGTTAGCCTTTGAACCTACTTGCGATCCTCCACCAATATCAACACTAGTAAAGTCATTATAAACAATATCTTTAATGCCTTGTGTATCAGATACATATGATAAAACGGTCTCCATAATACTTGCTGAGTAAAACTCTAAGTCAAGTTCATTAGATAACATATCCCCACTATTCTTACTGACAACCTCTAATGCTTCTTTTATATCTGTATCAGTAGGATTGCTCCAGGTTCCACTACTTCCCCCTTCTGTAGCACTACTTTCTGTTATTACCATTAAAGCATCAACAAACTCTTCACCTGAAAAATAAGCATAAATAGCAGGTGGTATACTACCATATTTCTTTATTAATTTAGCAAATTTAATACTTGAGAATTCAATTGATTTGTGAAGATCAAATCTATCATCATTTTCTCCACCAACATTTAAACTAACCTCTTGAATATCTGGAATAGAAAATCCAATACCTTTAGTTGTAATTACTCCTTCTGTTGGAGCATTGTAGTATGGAATAGCCATAATACCAGCGTGTGTCATATAATAATCTTGTGTGTCCATTCCTGACGTTAGATTGATTTTTAAACTCTTGTTGTCTGTATTATTTAATAAAGCTTCTATCTTTTGAAGATTACTAGCATTGTTTTCTATAGGATTGCTTGAGGATGTATAAGCCATAATTGTTGCTTTAGCCGCTCTTTTCTTAGATTCTTCTGCTATACCTTGCAATATTTGAGCAAAATATTTAGGTGCTTTTGCTTCATCAAGATCAAGGTCTCTTGATAAATCTCTCAAATAAGGTTTACTTGTTTCTTC
Organism: Candidatus Epulonipiscium sp.; assembly: GCA_012524135.1. Taxonomy (GTDB): domain Bacteria; phylum Bacillota; class Clostridia; order Lachnospirales; family JAAYNZ01; genus JAAYNZ01. Next base: position 2,063 of record JAAYSE010000217.1, read on the forward strand.
TAAAAATTTATCTGTATGTGAAGCCGTTGTAGTTGGTTGTGTTGTTTTGCTTGGTAATATTTTTCCATAACTAACACTTCCCCTGGCTCTTAAGTCTAAATCATCTTTAACATCATAAGGGACATATGCTTCAAAGTTCATAAGATAATCTTCTAA
>JAAYSE010000205.1 GCA_012524135.1 Candidatus Epulonipiscium sp.
ATGACAGATCAAAATGCTTCTTATGAAAAAAGAAAATTTGGAAAGACATTATTAATTTTAGGTATTGTTATTGTTATTCTTCAATGCCTTTGTGGTTTTATTTACATAGGAATGTTTGCAGGTCTAGCAAATATTAAGTCTTATTGAGAGGGATTAAAAAGGACACTTTTGGATGGTGTTCTTTTTTTATAAAATTTATGTAAATCGATAAGTGGAGGTGATATTTTGAGAAATAAATTAACAATATTAATTGTAGATGATGAACCTCATATTTTAGAGCTATTAAGATATAATTTATTAGAACATGGATATTATGTGATTGAATCACAAACAGGTGAAGATGCATTAGAAAAATTAAAACAATATAATCATATTGATGGTATTATTTTAGATTTGCTTCTTCCTGGTATAGATGGATTAGAAGTACTTCGAAGAATTCGAAGTTCGGAGGAGACAAAACAGATTCCTATTATCATGCTTACAGCAAAGAATGAAGAATTTGATACAGTATTAGGATTAGAAATGGGAGCTGATGACTATATTGGGAAACCTTTTCGCATACGAGAATTATTGGCAAGAGTAAAAGCGGTTATTAGGAGGGACCAGAGATATATTAGTCAAAAAAATGAAAAAAAATATGTTTTTAATAATTTAGAAATTAATAAAACTACAAGACAAGTGGTTCAAGATGGAAAAGCTATTGAAATGCCTTTAAAAGAGTTTGAACTTCTTTTGTTATTGGCGTCTTATCCGGATCGAGTTTTTACAAGAGAGGAGTTATTAGAGAAAGTTTGGGGGTATGATTATTTTGGGGAAACTCGGACGGTGGATGTTCATATTCGATATATTCGTCAAAAAATTGAAGTGGATCCAGCCAACCCTAAATGGATTAAAACAGTTCATGGAGTAGGTTATAAATTTACAGAAAAAGGTTGAATAGTATGAGAAAAAAATTATTCTGGAGTTATACTGTATTAGTGTGTTTTATTTCCTTGGTTTTAGGAAGTATTTTATTTGTTACAGAAAAAAGATATTATGAGGAACAAATACAACAGAATGTTATTCTTCAAATACAATTATTAAAATCTTTATTTGAAGAAAGTGAGCCTTTAAATCCAGAAAATTTTGTTAAGCAATATAGGGACTTGTTAGATGGGCGTATTACTATTATAGATTCTCAGGGAGTTGTTATAGCAGATTCTGATGCAGATTTTAAACAAATGAAAAATCATTTATATAGAGAAGAAGTACAAAAAGCGTTGGAAGAGAAAGTAGGTATATCTACTCGATATAGTGATACATTGCAGACTTATTTTTTATATGGGGCAATTATGATCCAAAAACAAGAATTTATAGGAACTATTAGGCTTGCTAAATCACTGAATCAAATTCAACAGATAAATCGTAATTTGATATTACATATGATATTATGGACGCTTTTTGGTATTGTTCTTTCTTTTTTTATTGCCTATTTTATGTCATATAAAATTTTATCGCCTATTAGGACTTTGAACCAGGCAGTACAAGAAGTAGCAAAAGGAAATTATAATAAAAAAATTTATATTGAATCATCTGAGGAGGATATATTACATATTAGGAATGCTTTTAATCATATGACCGAGCAGTTACAAAATACGATTTTTGAAATAAAAGATAAAAATATGAAATTAGAGATGGTATTAAGTGGTATTCAAACAGGAATTATTGCAGTAGATTTTCAATATCGAATTATTTTAATTAATTCTAGTTGTTATTCTTTATTAAATATAGAAAATCAAGAAGTGGAAGGACAATATTTTTATAATATTATTCATGATCAAGATGTCTGGGATATTCTTGATACTACTCTTAAAAATAGAGAGGTTCAAACAAAAAAGGTCTTTTTTTATAATGAGAAGGAGAGTGTGTTACAATTCGATGCTTATCCTATTTTGCCTACATGGACAGATCAAATTATGGGAGCTTTGTTAATTATACAAGATATTACACAACTACATCAACTAGAAAACTTTAGAAAAGATTTTGTTTCTAATGTAAGCCATGAATTAAAAACACCCCTTACGTCTATTCGGGGATTTATTGAAACTCTTCAAGAAGGAGCTTTAGAAAATCCCAAGGTGGCTAGGCGATTTCTTGATATCATTGACTTAGAGGCAGAAAGGCTATATAGTTTGATTCAAGATATTTTATTGCTTTCAGAAATTGAAAACCGAGAACAAGAGCAAGAATACTTTTACTATGAATGGATAGATATCATACAAGAAGTAGTTCAATTGTTACAGCCCAAAGTCCAAAAGAAAGGTTTAGATTTAGTCGTGGATCTTTCGCCTTCCCTACCACCTTTTTATTGCAATAAAGATCGTATTAAGCAAATGGTAATTAATATTTTAGATAATGCCATTCATTATACAGAAAAAGGAGCTGTGGGGATCACTTGCTTTTTTCACCAGGACCAATTTTATATTCAAATATGGGATACAGGTATAGGCATTCCCCAAGAACATATTCCTCGCCTATTTGAACGTTTTTATCGTGTGGATAAAGGACGATCCAGAAACAAAGGAGGAACCGGAC
>JAAYSE010000037.1 GCA_012524135.1 Candidatus Epulonipiscium sp.
AATATTATTTTGGGATTATTATTTAAAAATGAAGCAAATGTATATTGTTTTGGATGATTTTTGATTTTAGTAGTGAAAAACAGAATTTAATATGATATTATGAAAAAAGCAAATACCTATCTATCACCGTCAAAATTTCCACACATATCTAAAACTTCATGAAATCTATAGCGATCTTCTGAACGATTGAGAAGTGAAATAAACATTACTGCTGATGACATTATAATTATGGATATCAGTATGGACAAAGCCTGCTTTTTATGAGACATCCAGTATTTTTTTAGCAAAAAAAGCTCGGTTTTCACACAAAACCCCCTTTCAAAACAAGTGATTATTAAAGATGTTCTTTCATTATTGCCCCTGCTTGATATTGAATTTAAGAACTCCATTAAATTTTATGTGTCCTTTGGGTTATTGTGACTATACCCCATGTATATGGTATCATTTTTTTTTTTGTGTAAACACATTATGTTTGAGTGGTAAGAAAAGATTCCTGAATAGTCATAAAATGCTTCTATACGGTAATTATATGATTCTGAGTCACTATTTTTATGTCTTAGCATAACTTTGTACCTTCATCCATCTTTCTCTCTTTTCTCATGCATTAAATATATTAAAAAATATCACTTACAATTTAATTCATATTCCGCTCCCTAACAATTCGGGGGTGTATATAATAAATATGAGAAAATTGACATTCTACCCTCCCCCCAAAGTCTATAATTAGACTTTATTTAGCAAGTATACTAATTAAGGTTTTATGTGTAACCTATGAGAACCAAAAACATAGGATGATTCAAAGTTTGTTCGTTCAACCTTGTAAGGATAAGGAAATGCTAATATTTGATAGTTAGATGATTCTGTTACTTGTGGCATTTCTACGTCAAAAAATACTCTCCCTCCTTCTTCAACACTATAAAACTTTACTTCACTGTTGTCGATATTAACCTGTTCCCAATCTAAAAAAGCAATTAATCCATAATCTATTTTTTGAGGTCTATAATTTCCCAATGTTAACTTTTGTAGACTTCCAGATTCAACAATATATTCCATTTTTAATACATCTTCTTTTTTGCTAATAAATATATTATCTAAAGGTTTTTCAGCAGATTTTTGATACTTAGTTTCATAGTTTATTATTTCTTCTTTTTCACTCAATCTAAACCTTAAAGACAAAACTTCTTGTAGTGAGTGTGCTTTTGCAAGTTCACCTGGTTTTATTTTATAATCTGGCATTTTTATGATAATATAAGCTAGCTCTTTTGAATTTTCTGGAACGTTCAATGATAAATCAATTTTGTAGCTATCTTTGCCTTTTAAACATATTTTATATTTATCATGTACTTTATCATCCACATAAAATGAAACTTGTTTAAAATCGAGCAATACTAATAATAAATACTCTCTTTCAGCAGGAAGATTTTGCTCAATTCCAACTATATGATTTATGCTACTGCTTAAATCTAGTATAGTTGAACCATTATCTATTATATTACCTTCGTCATTATATACTCCATAACCTATCTGACCTACATCTAAAACTCTATCTTCTTCACTAATATCAATATTATTTTCTCTTAATAACATATTAATAATATTGACAACCAAAAATAATACTAATATGGAAATAATAATATAATATCTTTTATTTACTTTAATCACTTAAATCATATCCTTTTTTAAAAAATTTATATACTATACTATATTATAA
>JAAYSE010000206.1 GCA_012524135.1 Candidatus Epulonipiscium sp.
AGTAGTAATGTCCTCCACCAAGAAGACGAGAAATTACAAAAGTAGTTACAGCTGGCATGAAAACCATTGTAATACCAGAAATAACGCCTGGAATACTTAAAGGTAAAATAACTTTTATAAAGGTTTGGACTTGATTTGCTCCTAGATCTTGGGCGGATTCTATTAAAGAATAATCTAATTTTTTCAATACGGAATAAATAGGTAAAACCATAAAAGGTAAAAAGTTATATACCATACCGAGTACAACTGCTTGGTTTGTATAAAGAATATGAATAGGATGAAGTCCTATTTTTTGCAAAAAAACATTAAGTAATCCATTTTTTTCTAATAGGGTAAGCCATGCATAAGTACGTAATAAAAAATTCATCCACATTGGAATAATAAAAAGCATTAAATAGATATTTTTATCAGTAAAATCTTTGTTAGTAAGAATCATAGCGATAGGATATCCTAAGATTAAACAAATAAGAGTACTGATAGCAGCTAATAAGACAGATCTACCTAAAACTTTTAGATAGGTAGGTTCTAGGCATCTTCGTAAAGGTTCTAAAGAAAAAATAAAACCTGTATCCGTTTTTATCGTAGTTCCATAAAAGCAAACTAAAAATAATGGAACGACGATAAAAATGATCATCCATAAAAGATAAGGTGTAGAAACCCATTTTTTGTTCATGATTTAACCCCCTTTTTCATAATGTGAATGTCGTTAGGATCAATTTTAATACCTACAGCTGTACCTTTTGGCTTCATGATAGTGCTGTGTACGAGCCAAGTAAAGTCTGGACTTTTTATTTGCATTTCATAGTGAACGCCTTTAAAGATTACGGATTGAACTTGACCTTGAATCATTCCATCATTTGGTTGTACGATTTTTACATCTTCTGGACGAATGACAACATCTACGGGTTGATTTTCCCCAAAACCATAATCTACACAGGGAAAATCATATCCAGCAAAATGAACCCAATAATCTTTTAACATTAGGCCTTCAAGGATATTGCTTTCTCCAATAAATTTGGCTACAAATCGATTTTTAGGTTCATTATAAATATCGATAGGGGTTCCTATTTGTTGGATGATTCCTTCATTCATAACGACAATGGTATCCGACATGGTTAAAGCTTCTTCTTGATCATGAGTAACAAAAATAAATGTAATACCTAGTCGTTGTTGCATGTTTTTTAGTTCAATTTGCATTTCTTTTCTTAGTTTTAAATCTAAGGCACCTAAAGGTTCATCTAATAGTAAAACATCAGGTTCATTTATTAAAGCTCTGGCAATAGCTATACGTTGTTGTTGTCCACCACTTAAAGAAGAAATAGAACGATCTTCAAAGCCTTCTAAATTTACTAAAGTCAACATAGCTTTTACTTTTTCTTCAATAAAATTTTTATTCATTTGTTTGATTTTTAATCCGAAAGCGATGTTCTGAGCTACATTTAAATGAGGAAAGAGAGCATATTTTTGAAATACGGTATTTACTTTTCTTTTATAAGGAGGCAAATCATTAATTTTTTTTCCTTCAAAAATAACTTCACCATGGTCTGGAGTTTCAAAGCCTCCGATAATTCGAAGAGTAGTTGTTTTACCACAACCACTAGGTCCTAATAATGTTAAGAATTCATTTTTATAAATAGAAAGATTTATATTGTTTAATACAGTGGTTTCGTCATATATTTTATCAATATTCTTCAATTCAATAATATAGTCAGACATTTTTTGCCTCCTCTATAAAAATTTTTATTTAGATAATTTTTGAACCATTTTATTTAAAAAGTAGGTGGAGTAGAGATCCATAAGACGGTAGCCTTTGTTTTTCCAGCATTCGATAAATAATGACTATGAGTAGCTTTAAAATAAAAGCTTTCCCCTTTCCTTGCTTTATATACTTGGGAACCTAGGTGAAGGTATACAATACCTGCTAATACATAGCCAAATTCTTCTCCTTCGTGTGGATCATCCTCTTCTGATTGAGCATGGGGTTGTAATGTAATTAAAATAGGTTCCATATTATTTTTCTGCGCATTAGGAACTAACCATTTAATATGATTTTTTAAATCTTTATTTTCTGTTTCAAACATATCATCTTTGGAAAAGACGATTTTTTCATCTACTGTTTCATTAAAGAAGTCTTTGAGATTTGTTCCCAGACATTCTA
>JAAYSE010000207.1 GCA_012524135.1 Candidatus Epulonipiscium sp.
TCTTTGTTAGGCAAAATATTGTTCATACCAAAGTAAAAACATATAAATTGTCCATATTTTACGGCTATTATCCCGTTTTCCTTGATAATGTTCTTCTAATAATTGAAGTAAAACTTCTTCCCTAAAATAAGTTTGTGCGATAGAAGATTGAAAAGCCTTTTTAACTTTCTTATAATACTTTTCTTCCCGTAACCATACACGAATAGGAACAGGAAAACCTAATTTTTTCTTGTCAGCAACTTCTTGTGGTAAATTTCGTAACGCTGCTTGTCTCATTGCATATTTCGTATTCTTTCGATTGACTCGATAAGGAGTAGGAATAGAAGTAGCTACTTTACAAACCTCTTTATCTAAGAAAGGCACCCTTAATTCTAGGGAATGAGCCATACTCATTCGATCTGCTTTTAACAAAATATCCCCAGCCATCCACATATGAATATCGATATACTGCATTTTTGTAATATCATCTTTATTTTGAACTTTACGATAATATTCCTTTGTCAACGATTGAGGTGAAGGAGCATCCGTTGAAATTTTTAACAACGACTTTCGCTCTTTTTCAGAGAACATAAAAGCATTTCCGATAAACCTTTCCTCTACATCTTTACTACCTCGAATTAAAAAATTCTTTCCTTTAATATCAAAAGGCAACTTTTCTGCTAATGAAGCCAACCAACGACGTAATTTTTTAGGAAGGCGTTGATACATTCGTAAATCCAAAGGCTCTTTATAAATATTATAACCACCAAATAACTCATCCGCACCTTCACCCGATAAAACCACTTTTACATGTTCACTAGCCAATTGACTAACAAAATACAAAGCTACTGCAGCGGGATCTGCTAATGGCTCGTCCATATAATACTGTACCTTGGGAAGTACACTCCAAAATTCTTCTGTAGATATAATTTTATTATAGTTTTCAATACCCACTTTTTCCGACAAAGCCTTTGCATAGCCAATTTCATTATACTTTTCATAATCAAAGCCAACGGTAAACGTTTTATCTCCGTGAAAACAAGCAGCTACATAACTAGAATCTACACCACTAGATAAAAAAGATCCAACTTCTACATCACTCACTTTATGAGTTTGTATAGAATCTTGCATTACGTGATCAATACGATCCACCCATTCTTCTAACGATCGATCTTCTTCTTCAAATACCGGTTCCCAATAGCGATGAATTTCCATATGATCGTTTCTATAAAAAAAGTAATGAGCGGGTGGCAATCGATAGATACCTTTAAAAAAAGTTTCCGCCATAGGAGAATATTGGAAAGATAAATAACTTTCTAACGCTTCCAAATTCAATTCTTTTTTAAAATGAGGATGGGGTAAAAAACTTTTAATTTCTGAACCAAAAAGAAAAGTATTTTCCATCTTTCCATAATAAAACGGTTTAATACCAAAAAAATCTCGTGCTCCAAATAAAGAGTTTTCTTTCTTATTCCAAATAACAAATGCAAACATTCCCCGTACTTTTTGTAAAATATCAGGTCCATATTCCTCATACCCATGTAGCACTACTTCAGAATCCGTTTGAGTAGAAAATACATGACCTGCTTGTACTAAGTCTTCACGCAAAGTTTTAAAATTATAAATCTCACCATTAAAAACCAAAATTAAATCGTTCGTTTCATTGGCAATGGGTTGATTTCCATCTTCCAATCCAATAATACTTAAACGTCGAAACCCTAAAGCAATCCCATCATCTAGGTATATACCTTCACTATCAGGACCTCGATGAACAATCGTATCCATCATTCTATGTAAAATGTTTTCTCGATCATCTATCATTCCCGAAAAACCACAAAAACCACACATGCTTTCTCCTCCTTTGTTGTCGAAAGTGTTCACTTTTTGTAATGTAGCATATTTATAATAGAAAAGCAATAAAATTTCCCTTACAATACATACTTATAAGTATAACCCGATGTATTTTACCTATCCATCGATTATGATTTATGTATAAACGGTCTTGTTTTTTAGGGTGCAAATGTGCTAGACTAAGGCTATTATGAAAAGTAAAATTTACTTCAAACTAGAGGAGTGAATTCCTTGAAACGAATTGTACTTACCGGCGGTGGAACAGCCGGACATGTGACCCCTAATATAGCCCTCATCCCTCAGCTTCAAAAAGAAGGCTGGGATATTCATTATATAGGAACTTATACAGGTATTGAAAAGCGCCTAATCGAACCATTAGGCATTCCTTATTACCCCATTTCTTCTGGGAAACTACGTCGCTATTTAGACATAAAAAATTTCACAGACCCTTTTCGTGTTCTTAAAGGAGCAGGAGAATCCCTTACTCTCCTTCGAAAGCTCAAGCCTTCTATTGTTTTTTCCAAAGGAGGTTTTGTCAGTGTACCTGTTGTTTTTGCCGGTTGGGCGAATAGAGTTCCCGTTATTATACATGAATCCGATATGACCCCCGGCTTAGCCAACCGACTGAGTATTCCTTTTTCGACTCAAGTATGTGTTAATTTTCCTGAAACCCTTGCTCACTTACCGAAAAAGAAAACCATCCTCACTGGGACTCCTATTCGATGTGAACTCTTTCAGGGAGATCCAGAAAAAGGACGTGAACTCTGTAATTTTGATAATAAAAAACCGGTTCTTCTGATGATGGGAGGGAGTCTAGGGTCTGTTAAGATCAATCGTTGTCTTCGAGAAGCACTAAAAGATCTTTTACCCACTTTTCAAATCATTCACCTTTGTGGCAAAGGAAATTTAGACACGAGTCTAATCGGTCAAAGAGGATACCAACAATTTGAATACGTACAACAAGAATTACCTCACCTCTTTGCACTAGCAGATGTTATTTTATCCCGTGGAGGTGCCAATGCGATATCCGAGTTAGTAGCCTTACAAAAGCCTCACCTTCTTATCCCGTTATCCGTTCATCAAAGCCGCGGAGATCAACTATTAAATGCAAGATCCTTCGAAAAACAAGGCTACAGTAAGGTGTTAGAAGAAGAAGAAATGACTCCTACTAGATTAGCTGAAAATATTCATACCTTATATAAAGAGAAAGATAAATACATCCAAAATATGCAAAAAAGTAAACTCACCAATGGGATAGAAAATATAATGCAACAAATAAGAAAGTGGGGTGTATAAAGATGAACCCCTTACCACAAACGTTTATTTCTTTTGATGGAATACAGATTTTTTATCAAAAGGAAATACCGTCTTCTCCCAAAGCTTTAATCATCATCAGTCATGGGTATTCGGAACATTCCGATCTATATAAAGAAACAATGGCTTATTTTGTAGAAGCAGGATACGGTGTCTATGTACTCGATCAAAGAGGGAACGGGCGATCACAAGGGGAAAAAGGAGATATCAATCAATTTGAGGACTTTATACAAGATTTGCATATTCTTATTCAGCATGCTAAGGAGGAATATCCCAACACTCCTACCTATACTTTAGGTCATAGTATGGGTGGGCTCATTACTTTATTATATGGGGTCCAATACTCAGAAGAACTAGCAGGACAACTATTCGTAGGACCTGCCTTTGGACCACCTAGAGGGGTAGAACATATATCATCGAAAATTTATGAAAAAGTTATTAAAACGTTAGCAGATGCAAAGCTACACCGGATCTTTAACGGAATTACTACTTGCCGAGATCAGGCCTATACCCAATTTCGTAAAAAAGATCCATACCGATTACAATACTCTACCATGCGATTTTTTTACGAATTTTTATACCGAGGGATGACCATGGCAAGCGAGGTTTTTACTCAATATCATTTACCTTGCCTCATCCTTCATGGTACCGAAGATAAAGTTATTCCCTGTGAACATTCTAAAGAAGCTTTTGTTCAATTAGCATCCAAAGACAAAACGCTTAAATTTTGTAAAGGTTGTTATCATGAACTTCTTCATGAGCCAGAAAAAGGAATTATACATCAATTATTATTACGATGGATAGAACAAAGAAATGAAAGAGAAAGCATTTTAAGGAGGCATAATCATGTTTGGTAAAAGGAAGAAAAAACAAGAAGAACTACGAAAACAAAATCAACAACAAGAAGAAGGAAAAGAAGCCATTCGTAACCTTCTACGAAAAACATTTGGAGTAGCAGGACAGATAGGAGTTTTTGATATACAACTTAATCATGAGGCAGGAACTATTCACAATAATATTCAAATCCTTGATACCCTTATTCAAGATGTTACCGCATCCTGTGAAGAAGTTTCAGCCCATCAAGATGAAATCGTATCCACGTCCGATGGTGTTTTTAAAATAGTAAGTAATGTTACCAACTATACAGGAGAAATCGAAAATAACACTCATGAAGCCGTTCGTATGGCAGATAATATTGCCGAGGAATTACATCAAATGAATCAAGAGGCACTAGAAATGCGTGAAGACGTTCAAACCTTTATAAAAAGTTCTCAAAATGTAGCGGATACTTTAGGTGGTATTGCTCATATTGCAGAACAAACCAATCTTCTTGCCTTAAACGCATCCATTGAAGCAGCAAGGGCAGGAGAAGCAGGAAAAGGATTTGCTGTTGTAGCAGAAGAAATACGAAAACTATCCGATGATACAAAACAATTATTAGAAAATCTAAATGGATTTTTAGAAAATATGCA
>JAAYSE010000208.1 GCA_012524135.1 Candidatus Epulonipiscium sp.
ACCATGGGAGATGTCGCATTTGAAGTTACCCAAGCTTCTTACGATATTTATAAAAATAATATTGCAATGCTAATTCAAAAAAGTTACTATGATGCTTTGCATGCTCAAAAAATGGTAGAAGTGAAAAAAAGAGCAATGGAACGAGGTAAAAAACAATATGAATTTGCTAAAGCAAGTTATGAAGAAGGATTAAAGCCAAAAGATGATATGTTAATGGCTAGTGTTTATTATCAAGGTACTCAAATTGAATATGAAAAAGCAAAAGGCGATTTTGAAAATACATTATTGGAATTAAAGAAAAATATGAATATTCCCTTGGATAGTGAAATTAAATTAACGAGTGTTTTAGCAGAAAATATAGAAGAAATGAATTTAGAAGAAGGATTACTAAGTGGACTTACCAATCGTCTGGAAATTAAAAAAACATTAGGTGAAGTTATCGTTTATGATTTGAACTTTACAGAAACAAAGAAAAAATATACACCTAATACCTTTCAATATAAGGAAGCAGAATTATTACAAAAGAAAGCTCATTTAAATTTTGATCAGACACAATTGGAAGTGGAAAATTCCATTCGTCAATCTTATCGTACTGTTCATACCTTAGGCTCTATGTTAATGTCTTCAAAGGAAATGATTGAAGAAGCAAAAGAAAATGTATCTATTTCTGAAATGAAATATAAAGAAGGATTTGGAGTAGAAACAAGCTTATTAAAACAATTAAATCTAGAATCTTCTGCCGGTACAATTTTAGAAATGTTAGCTGCTGAAGAAAATTTAGCACAAATTGAAGAAAAAGTCGTTCAAATTACGTATGGCTATAATTTAGCTCGTATGAAATATTTTAACGATATCGGATATTTTATTTATTAAGGAGGATATAAGATGAATTTTAGAAAAATATGGACTGGTATTGGTATTTTATCTTTAAGTGCCGCATTGGCTGGATGTGCAAATGGCATTGAAGCAAATTCTGAAGCCGTAGAAGTTGTAAAGCCAAAACCCGTAATGGTAAAAGAAGTAAAAGTAGAAAATTATAAAAATGATATCTCTATTAGTGGAAATGTGAAACCTACGAAAACAATTAAAGTTGGTTTTAAAGTTCCCGGAGTCATCAACAATGTTTTTATTGAAGAAGGAGCTATTGTAAATGAAGGGCAAACGTTAATGACGTTGGATTCTTATGATTATCAATTAAATGTAATGGCTGCAAGATCCCAATATGATGCATTAAATAAACAATTTGTAAGTTCCATTGCCTCCGCCGTTAATCAAGCAGAAGCCAATGTTAATTTTATTAAAACCCAATATGAAAGGGTACAAAGGCTTTATGAAAAAGGTGCTGTTGCTAAAAAAACAGTGGAAGAATTAGAAACAACTTTAATTGTTGCAGAAAATAAATATCAAGAGGCAAAAGATGCCTATTCGATTTCGGAGTCTCAATTGCAACAAGCACAAGCGGGGATTGAATTAGCAGAATCAAAATTGGCAGATACAACTTTAAAGAGTCCGATTAAAGGTACGGTTGTAAAACAAGTTTTTGAATCTGGAGAAACCATTTCTCCCGGATATCCTGCAGTAGTCTTGGGACAATTGGATGAACTAGAGGTAGAAATTGGAGTAGCGGATCAATTAGTGAGTCATTTAACGATTGGCGAAAAAGTAAATGTTTATGTTTATGGTCTAGAAAAAGAAATAGAAGGTACGGTTCATAGTATTGATACGATTGCTGATACTTCTACTCGAACTTTTGGAGTAAAGATCTTAATTGATAATGAAGAGATGACTATTAAGCCGGGAATGATTGCAAAAGTAACCATTACTACAGGAAATATGGATACGATTTTGGTTCCTGTGAATAGTGTTTTAAATGATCCTGATAGTACTTCTATTTTTGTATATCAAGAAGAAGAAGGTTCCGTAGAAAAAAGAACGATTGAAGTAGGTGAAGTTTTAGGAGATCAAATACAGGTACTCGAAGGTCTCAATGAAGGTGACAAGGTTGTCATTGATGGTCAGTACAAACTGAAAAATGGTGACAAAGTCAAATTGGGGGTTGAAGGGTAATGATAGAATGGTGTCTAAAGAATAGAAAAATTGTAGCTGTATTATCTATATTTATATTTTTTAGTGGTGCCTATGTCTATATGAATATGGAGAGACAGGAAAATCCAGATGTTGTTTCTCCCGGTGCTACCGTACAAGTAATTTATCCAGGTGCAACTCCTGAAGAAGTTGAAAAATTTATTGTTAAACCACTGGAAACCAAAATTAATGAAATAACGGGTATTAAACTGATGACCAGTTATTCTTTGGATAACGTAGGTGTTATTGTTGTTCGATTAGAGGATTTAACGGATGCTCAGATTACCGATGCTTGGAATAAATTAAAAGATAAAGTAGATGAAACAGAATTACCAGAACAAGCCTATGATCCTGAAATTAATACGGATTTGGTAGAAACCTATGGTATGTTATTTACTGTAAGTAGTGATCAATTGGATTATAAACAATTAAAAAAGATTTCAGATGAATTAAAAGATCATATTGAAAAAGAAGAGGGTGTTTCGGAAGTTGTTATTGATGGGTATGAGGAAGATGAAATTCATATTAATTTAGATATTTTAAAAATGAAACATTTTAATCTATCCATGGATCAAATTGCTACTGTTTTAATGGCAAGAAACGTAAACATTCCTGGTGGAACCTTGGAATTGGAACAATCGAAAGTAGCTGTAAGTACAACGGGTGAATATAAAACTATTTCTGATATTGAAAATACGATTGTAGGAATGTCGGAAACCGGAAATGTTATTTATGTAAAAGATATTGCAGATGTTTCTATACAAGAAGCAAAAAGAGAAATTTTTGTTCATAGTAATGCTGAAAAATCACTTTTACTTAGTGTGAAATATTCAGAAGGACAAAACGTAGTAAAAACAGGAGAACGATTAGTTGCTTATTTAGAAGAATATAAAAAATCTCTACCTGAAGATGTTACCATTCGAATTATTACCGACCAAGCTTCTTATGTAAATGATGCAATTAAAACATTTGAATCCAACTTACT
>JAAYSE010000038.1 GCA_012524135.1 Candidatus Epulonipiscium sp.
ATCAGGTAATGAACCGAATCCAGGACAAGGTTGGTTTCAGACACGTGCGGGTAATTATTTAAAAGGAGCTATTATTGGTCATGGAGAAGTTCCTATTGTACAATGCTTAAATATTGTAAAGAATGCAGGATATAAAGATACTATTTCTATTGAGTATGAAGGTATGGAAGAAGCAGAAATAGGTATTGTTATTGGACTTCAAAATTTAAAAAAATATTTAGCATGATAAAGTAAAATAAAATGTATATGAGTGATTGATTATTTTAAAAAACATGATATAAAAAAGATCTTCTTTTATGATTCATAGGAAGATCTTTTTTATATCATGTTTTTTATGCTCTTAATAAGTCTGTGCATAAAAAGTAATAAATTGGTTAATAATTTTCATAAAGAGGATGGAAATAGAGGATGAGATGATTATGCAAGAAATAATAGAAAAATTAAAGAGTATATGGGATGGATGGTTTGTATTTTTTGTTATTATTATAAGTATTTTTATTATTTATGCAGATGGTTTTAGATTGCGTAGAAGAAAACAAAAAAAAGAAGCAATGATGGCTACTATTCTAGGATGGGTATATATTATTGGAGTATTGGGTGTCTATGTTATTTTTTTCTTTATCAAATAAGGAGACAAGATAAATAGAAAGAATGTTAAAAGGAGTATGCCATGAAAATTTTACAACAGTTATTTGGATCTACTATTAAACGGAAAAAAAAAGAAGATCATACTCATGATAATGATAATAAAGTCATTGTGCCTTTAACTGCTTCATTAAATGAAAATATAAGACAGATAGAAAACTTATTTACGGATTGTGAAGATGTCATTAAGAGACGTTTTCCTATTGGAGAAGAAAAAAAAGTATGGGCTTATATCATTTATGTAGATTCGATGGCAGATCGTCAAGTAGTAGAACAATCAGTGTTATATCCTTTAATGGTAGGCGTAAGAGAAGTATTACCTAAAATTGAAGATATTCAAACATCGTTATTAGATTTTATTAAAGATGGTGGAATGACTACAGCAGAAGTAAAAAATATAGATAATATGAATGATGTATGTAATCAAGTGCTATCGGGAGATACCGTATTAATGATTGATGGTTATCAACAAGCAATTGCTATTTCTACAAAAGGATTTCCAAATAGAGGAGTAGAAAAACCAGATACGGAATCCGTAGTACGTGGTTCAAAAGAAGGTTTTAGTGAATCGCTAAGAGTGAATACAGTTTTAATTCGTCGGCGAATTCGAGATACAAAGTTGAAAGTAAAACAGAAACAGGCAGGAATTCGAAGTAAAACAGATATTGCAATTATGTATTTAGAGGATATTGTGCGTCCTAAAATTTTAGAAGAAGTCAATCAACGTTTGGAAGATTTTAAAGTAGATGCTATTTTAGATAGTGGACATATCGAACAATTAATTCAAGATGATTGGAAATCCCCTTTTCCTCAAATTCAAATTACAGAGCGACCAGATAAAGCAGCTTCTGCTATTTTAGAAGGAAGAATTGTAATTATTGTTGATAATTCTCCTTTTGTTCTTTTATTACCTACTACATTAAATTGTTTTTTTCAATCATCGGAAGATTATTATGAACGTTGGGAAATTGCCAGTTTTATTCGTTTCATTCGGTATGGAGCCGCTTTTTTAGCTACAGCTCTGCCAGGCCTTTATATTGCTCTAACAACGTATCATCTTGCGATGATTCCAACTAATTTAATGTTGTCTATGGCTGCAGCTAGAGAAGGTGTCCCTTTTCCTGCTATTATTGAAGTTTTGATTATGGAACTTGCTTTTGAATTGTTACGAGAAGCGGGGATTCGACTTCCTGATCCTATTGGAAGTACGATTGGTATAGTTGGAGGAATTATTATTGGACAAGCAGCTGTAGAAGCTAATATTGTTAGTCCAATTATTGTTATCATTGTATCATTAACAGCAATTTCTTCCTTTGCTATCCCTAGTCATTCATTAGGAGTCGCTTTTCGTTTATCAAAGTATATGGTTATTTTTCTTTCTTCTATTTTAGGATTATATGGATTCTTGATTAGTATGTTAATTTTAATTATTCATTTATCTGCATTAAAAAGCTTTAATATTCCTTATTTAGCTCCTTATGCAGCTCTTTTGCCCCTATATAATAATGATTATCAAGATTCTCTTCTTCGACTTCCTTTTTTTATGAAAACCAAAAGACCTCTCTTTACTCGTCCGGATCAAAGAATACGTCTTAGAAGGAAGGACCCTAGAAAGAAAAAATAAAAGGGAGGAATTTTAATGTATAGTATGAATGATAAAGTTTCTACTCGTCAAGTGAAACTCATCCTTATTTTAGATATGTTTAGTGTAAGTGTACTAATTTTACCTCGTGTGACAGTAGAAGTAGCTAGACAAGATGGATGGATTTTGGTGATTGGAGGGACTTTATTAGCTTTTTTGTATAGTTGGTTTATTGCACAATTAGTAAAAAAGTTTCCAGAAGAAACCTTTGTTGATTTTTCAGGACATATTGTAACAAGACCGATAGGGATGTTATTATCTTTATTTATCCTGCTATTTTTTATACTTTCAGCAGCTATTAAAATTAGAATTTTTGGTGAATTAACGAAACAAATTCTATTACCAGATACTCCCATTGAGTTTATTATTATTTCTTTATTATTAATATGTACGTATTTAAGTCGTAAGGGATATGAGTGTAGAGCGAGAGTGGCAGAAATTTTATTTCCTATTACACTTATTCCTTTAATTTTAATCTTATTATTTGCTATCCCTAAGGTGGAAATTCCTAATTTAGCACCTTTTTTTCAACTTTCTTGGAAAGAGTTTTTTAGTGGTAGTTATTATGTTTCATTGACATACATCACTTTGATCTTATTATTATTTTCAAATGCTTTTGTACAACCACCCAATAAATCAGGAGGTATTTGTCGTACTAGTTTATTGGTGGTTGGCTTATTAAAATTAAGTACGGTAGTGATGACCATTGCTATTTTTGGAGCTAAAGGAACTCAACGACAAATATGGCCCGTGATGACTTTAATGCAGGTCATTCATTTACCTGCTTCATTTATTGAAAGGCAAGAAGCCTTAATGATGATCTTTTGGCTCAATACTGTATTTTCTATAGTTAGTGGATATCTTTATTTTAGTAGTGTAATTGTTACGAAGATGATAAAGTCCAACGAACAATTTTATTTAGTATTACCCTTACTTCCTTTTATTTACATATTATCTTTATATCCTAGTGATATTATTGAAGTTTATAATTGGCAACAATGGTTGAGGCGAAAGATAGGACCTATATTTTTAATAGTGATTCCTTTTTTGTTATGGCTGATAGCAAAAATAAGAAAAGTAGGTGCTACTAGTGAAGAAAAAAAATAAATATTTGAGCATACTTTTTGTGACTCTATTATTATTGACGGGATGTTGGGATAAAAAAGAGATTGATGATCAGCAATTTGTGATCTCTCTAGGGATTGATAAATCAGAAAAAGAAACTATCTCATCTAAAAATTCTTATCGTTATAATATTACCTATGCTACCCCTAATTTGAGTACCGTTCAAAAAAATGGAGGAGGAAATGAACCTTTTCGATACTTTCAATATGTTACAGGAGATACCCTTACAGGAACAATCAAAAAAGCCCAAGCTTATTATTTAGAACCTATTAATTTTGAACATGTTAAAACTATAATTTTAGGAAAAGAATTAGCGAAAGATAAAGTACTTTTTCAAGAAGTATTGGATTATATAGATCGTACTCCACAATTTGGGAGAACAGTTCTTGTTATGATTGCAGAGAATACAGCTAAAGAGATATTAGAAGCAAAGGAAGAAACAAAACCTTTTCGAAATCGTTATGCCATTCATAGTCAGGATATTACAAGTATTCCTGATGAATTAATTATAGATGTAGGAAAAGTATTGAATCAATTAATCAACAATGAAGGAACTACTTTTATTCCACGTATAAAAAAAGGGAAAAATAATCTAGGATTTTCAGGCGGAGCTGTGTTTCGTGATTATCAGTTTCAAGGATGGCTAGACGAAGCACAAGTTCGGGTTCTTTCTTGGACATTGGGAAAAAATAAAGGAGGATATTTTCCTATTTGGTATCAGGGTGCTTATGTACCTTATGAAGTATCTCATATTTCCTCTAAAGTTGTCTCCGCTACTTATGATAAATATTTAAAAGTAAAAGTTCAAATAGAAACAGAAGGAGATATATCCGAGTATATTTTAGATAATTCTAAAAAGTATATCGACTCGAAGTGGGTAAAACAATTAGAAATAGAATTAGAAGAAGCGATAAAGAAAGAGATAAGAGATGTATTCGATATATTACAAATGGAATATAAAGTAGATATTATAGGATTAAAAGATCAATTAAAGTTAAAATATCCTAAGGTGTGGAAAGAAATAAAAGAAGATTATGAAAAAATATTTGAAGAGGCGGAAATTGAAATAGATGTTAACATATCGATTCGAAGAATAGGAATGGTGTACTAATTCTAATTTGTGATTTAGAAAAAAATGAATAACCTTTTATAAAAATGGAAATAATGAAAATAACATCCAATTTAAAGGGGTTATGATCAATGGAAATTAAAAATTTATGGAAACAATGGATTAGAAAAGAACGATATTTTTTAATTAGTGCTGGAATCTTAGGTTTTTTCATTACTTTACTCATTGGTTATCGAACCAAAGGATATTCTGATGTAGTACAAAGTGGACTTTCCAATCATTTAATACGATTTCATGTTATTGCCAATAGTGATGCACCAGAGGATCAAGCTTTAAAAAATCAAGTAAGAGATGCCGTTTTAGAACAAATGAAACCTCTTTTGAAAGAATCCAATAGTTTAGAGGAAACAAGAGTTTTATTAGAATCTTCTCTTACGATGATACAAGATATTGCATTAGAAGTTATTCATGAACAAGATAAAGATTATTCAGTTCAAGTTTCATTAGGTCCTTCATTATTTCCGACTAAACAATATGGAGATATAGTTTTACCACCTGGAGAGTATGAGGCACTTAAAATTGAAATAGGAGATGCTGTGGGTCAAAATTGGTGGTGTGTAATGTTTCCACCATTATGCTTTGTAGATATTACTCATGGAGTTGTTCCAGAAGAATCCAAAGAACAATTACAAAATATTTTAACAGAAGAGGAATACAATTTAATTGTAGCTGTTGATGATACAGATGAAATTCCAATAAAGGTACAATTTAAAATTGTAGAATGGTGGCAAGAAAAGAAAATAGAAACAAAACAATTATTTGCAAAATGGACCTTGTGATTGTATATGATATGACTCATGTAACCTTCACAGGGTTATTTTTTTACAAAATTTATCTAAAGAAGGATAAAATTCTATTTTTCACAAATACTAAAGATAAATTCCATGTGTCAGGTGTTAGGAGGAATAGAAATGAAGCAAAATAATCGAAAATGGTGGCTCTCTTTTTTTGTAGTAGCACTAAGCCTTTCTGTTACTATACATACATCTTTTTTAAGTCGTAAGGTAGTACAGGTGGCTACTTACTACAGTTGGGGTTCTAGAGGCAATACGGTACGTGAAATTCAAAGAAGATTAAAAGATTGGGGATATTATTATGGAAATGTAGACGGCATTTATGGTTATCAGACATGGGAAGCAGTACGAAGATTCCAGAGAAAACACGGATTAAAAGTAGATGGTATTGCAGGTAAAAATACTCTAGAAAAAATAGGTATTTCCACTTATTCATCCACGCAACAAGCATCGACAGATGCAAATCGAAATGTATACTTGTTAGCAGCGGCTATTTATGGAGAAGCCAGAGGTGAACCCTATGTAGGACAAGTAGCTGTAGGAGCAGTAATTCTCAATCGAGTCAAGCATGCTTCTTTTCCGAATACGATTGCAGGAGTGGTATATCAACCAGGAGCCTTTGATGCGGTTACAGATGGTCAAATTA
>JAAYSE010000039.1 GCA_012524135.1 Candidatus Epulonipiscium sp.
AAAGCAATATTTGAAGGCTCCTAATAGTTACTTAAGAAATTTATTTTATATGACTCAGGTTAAAGAAGGGCAACATGCAATGAGAATTCCTTTTTTATTACATGAAAAATAAATGAAAGCATCTCATTTTGAGGTGCTTTTTATTGTTGTTGTGGATTTTTTATCCAATTGTTATTATTTTGTAACTTTTCTTACTATTAAAAGGTGTATACTATAGATAATGGATAAGTAATTCTTTAATTATAATATGGAGGGATATAGATGAAAAAAAAGAAGATTATTGCTTTAGGATTAGCTAGTTGTGTATTGCTTAGTCAACCAATATACGCTTCTTCATTGATAAAAGAAGCGCCTATAACATTGACTGTTCAAAGAGAAGGAGTAAAAAACATTGGTTTTAAGACCAAACAAATGTATACTCAAGAAGAAGGATTTATACTTAATATTCGTATTCCTGTAATACAAGGACTCAAGGATATAAAATTTCAAGAAAAGTTAAATGAAAAAATTGAAAAAGAAATGATGAAAGATAAAAAAAATATGGAACAAGATGTTAAGAAACATCTACATCAAGCTAAAAAAGAAGGTGTAGAAGTTATTCCATATGAAATGTATGTGGATTATGATATTAAATCAAATGGAGATATTTTATCTTTTACCATTACAACAGCCACAAGCTTTGGAAATAATTGGATGGAACGAGTAGATTCTTACAATATAGATTGTAAGCAAAATAAGTTACTGGATTTAAAAGATTTATTTAAAAATGGATCTGATTATAAGAAGATAATTACTGATCAAATTCAACAAGAAATGAAAGAACAAATACAATCAGGAAAAGGAAATTATTTTGAAGAAGAAATAGATTTTAAGAATATTTCAGCTGTTCAATCTTTTTATATCCAAGGAAATAATATTGTTATTACATTTCCTAAATATAGTATTGCTCCTGGTTCTATGGGAACACCAGAGTTTAAAATTCCTTTTTCTTTTCGATAATTTAGCCATATCCTTTTTGATAAATCTATATAAAAGAGCGATCATTATTTCCTTATTTTGATCGCTCTTTTATTGACTTTATTTTTGTCAATGATACAATAAAAATTAATTCTATAGTTTCTTATTGTTATTTGGATCTATATAAAAGGAGCGATAAAATGGGAAAATATGATTATCGATGGGGAAGTGTAGATGTGGCAAGAGCAGCTGTTGAGATTGCTATTTCACCGAATCGAGGTATGGAAGAACAGATTATTTTAGATTTAGAACAAAAAGGAATAAAAGGAGCAGCTGTAGATATTGGAGGAAATTTGATTGATTCTATTCCGAAGATAATAGAAAGAGCCCTTGTAGCTTCTAAGCGAACAGGTATTATTAGCGAATCCCATGTTTATGATGGTGCTGTAGCAGGTGCAGCTAGAGAAGCTATTATGCAGGTAGCTATGAAAGCCAATGGATTAAATATTGGGGGAAAAATAGGAATCGCTCGTTATAAAGAACATTTAAGTGTGAGTATATTTTTAAGTATTGGATTACTTCATTTGAATGAAGTGGTTATTGGACTTGCGCACCGATC
>JAAYSE010000209.1 GCA_012524135.1 Candidatus Epulonipiscium sp.
GGATATTAATAATAATAAAAGGCTGCTAATGATAAGATTTAAAAGGTATATTTTATAAGGGTTACTTTTGGTTGGAAGGGTAGAAAAAATAATTGTAAAGATAATAGTTTCAGCAAATGGAAATGAAAATAAATAAAAGCTTCTACTAATTACAGGTTGCCAACCATTATAAAGAACAGGTTTGATATTCATCCAATTCATTTTGGGGATAGATGCCATAATGGTTAATAAGATAATTAGTAAAACAATGGGTAAAATAAATTCTACTAACCTTCCCAGTACTTCGATACCGCTTTTTACGATGTAAATACACAAAATTCCAATCAATAGAGCAACAAAAAACTGGGGAGTTTCAGGAAAAGAAGCGATTTGTATAAATTCAGTAATATTTCGGATAATCATAGAAGCTAAATGAAAAAAGTACCAAGTAAATAATAAAATGATGATTTTACTAAATACTTTTCCAAAAAGTTCTTCTACAATATCAAATAATCCTTTATTAGGAAAAAGCCTTAAAATTCTTGCATAAATAAGGTATATAGGAAGGGCCATAAGCATAGATAGCAAAATAGAAATCCAAGCATCTTGTCTAGCTTGGCGCGATCCGCCAATGATTAAAGTGCTTCCTATAGTAAACATGAGCATCATTGCAGCACCTTGTTTACTAGAAATTATTTCTTTTTTCATCAACATTCACTCCTAAATTATAAGTGAAAAATCCAAGTAACTATTTTTTTAATAGGGGTAGAAGGACTAGGAATATGGATATTAACACTAATTAATAGAATAAAGATATAGGAAAACAGTATAAAAAAAGAATAGACTCCTATTAGTAGCCATTGTTTATTTTTATACATAGGAATCATATCTATGAAAATTAGCAGGATATATAATACAGAATATAATAGAAGCATAATCATTTTGTATCACCTACTTTAACAGGAGTAGAAGTGAGTGCGCTATTTTTAATTTTTATTTCTGAATGTACGGTTACATCTAATTCTTTAAATAATAGATCCCAATTTTTCTCTATTTTTTTCCATGTAGAAGGCATTTCTGCTTTGACAATTCTTCCAAATCCAAAAATATCCGATTGGAATTCCTGTTGTACCATTTTAATTACTTTTTTAATATGATCTTCTAATTGTTGTTCGGCTATGGCTTTCAACTTTGTGATATCTTCATTATTGACATAGTTAATATTGGTGTTTTGTTCTTCAATGGTTACTTCTGTTGTAATATTAATATTCATAGATAAACGATTATTTTTATAAATGGGAGTTATTTTCGTTTTGTTTTTAAAGATTTCTAATACAACATAAGGATTAGTATGGTTATGCGTTTTATATTGCTCCTTATCTAGTTTGATATTCAGTATCCCGCCTTTAATTTTATTTTTTATAAAAAGAAAGGATTTAGAATCTATTTCATTCAAAAATCCGATAAACTTATCTTTTCTAAAAACGGCAGTTCCAGATAATTCAGCTGTTTTTTCTTCCTTATTCCAGGTCGTACCAATAGCAGGCAATACAGGTGATATACCATCTAGTGATAATTCATCCATAAATTCATAGATGGTTACTTTTGGAGCTTTTGATAAGTCCTTATTTCCCCTTAACATAGATTCCATTTCGAAGGTTCGTATTTCTGTTGTCACACTATGTTGGGATAAGAGTTCTTTTGCAGTTTTTTCTTTAGAAACAAATAGATTCATAGAGAGTCTAGATTCATGATCTCTGGATATCCAATCAATAAGAGGAATTATATCTTCAGTAGCAATGTCTTGACTAATAATAATAGACTTTGCATGGCTCCAATATAATTTTTTCGCTGATATTTTTATCATGTTTCTGACAGCATCAAAGATACTTTCACCTGTAGATTCAATGATTTGAGAATTGATTTTTGATTGTGCTGTAGCTTCTTTAAAATCAATAATTTCAGCAGTGAGTAAGA
>JAAYSE010000040.1 GCA_012524135.1 Candidatus Epulonipiscium sp.
AAAGAAGATTTATTTTCTGCAGCTTTAAGTGGACTTCAAAATTCTATTGATACAAGAGAAAATCAACAGGTGCAAGAATTCGATATAGCTAAAGTAGTTTCATCAGAACAACGAGTGGAAACAGATAAGTTAATTCAACAAATCACGACTCATATAAAAATTCATATGAAACCAGATGTATCAGAAATGTCCCTACGGTTAAAACCGGAATATTTAGGTAACGTGGCGTTAAAGTTAGTTTCAGATAAAGGAATAGTAACAGCTCAAATTTTAGTAGAAAATCAACAGGTAAAAGAAATGGTAGAAAGTCAATTATATCAAGTACGACAAACTTTGGCGAATCAAGGGATTTCTGTAGAAGAAATGCAAGTTTCTTTACAGCAAGAAAATTCGCAACATTCAGCTCAACAACAGCAGATGAAACAACAAAAATCACGAAAAAGAATTCAACAAATTATTGATAAAAATATAAAAACAGATCTCAGTGAAGAAGAGATACTAATTGTAGAGAAAGAAATAAATCAAGGTTATATTTCAACGGGACATAATCAAGTGGATTATTCCGCTTAGGAGGTGGAAAAATGTCGAATACCATTAACAAAACTTATACGTCCATAGAGAATATTCAAGCTAGTTCTGAAAAAACACAAGCAACATCTCAAAATGATTTAGATAAAAATGCTTTTTTGAATTTATTAGTTACTCAAATGAGATACCAAGATCCTTTAAATCCAACGAATGATCGTGAATTTTTAGCACAAATGGCTCAATTTACAGCGTTAGAACAAATGCAAAATTTAAATCAAAATTTTAGTTTCTCTCAAGGAGTATCAATGGTAGGGAAAGAGATAAAAGCGGTGGTTGGAAATGAATTAACGGGTGAAATCCAACAAATAGAAGGAATAGTAGAAGGGGCCCGTCAAAAAAATGGGAAAACTTTTTTAGTAGTTGGAGACCAAGACATTCCTTTGGAAAAAGTACAACAAGTGATCAATCCGATGGAATGGTCTTATCAAGATCCTTTTTCTTTAATTGGAAAAGTAGTACAGGTTCAGTGGCCTATTCAAGAAGAGGGAGAAGAAATACAATTATTTGAAGGAATGGTTGAACATATTCAAATAAAAGATGGACAACCTCATATTGTAATAGCAGATTCTTTATTTTCTATGGAAGATGTATTAGGGGTAGTAGAAAGTACATCATTAGTGGGTAAATGGATCGAGGTTAAATCAAAAGATCAAGAAACAGGAGAAAAATTACAGGTAGACGCAGTTAAATCTGTTCAAGATCAAGTTATTTTAGTTTCAGGAGAACAAGAATTTAATATGAAAGAGATTCAAAGGATTTTTAATGAACCTTAAGATTTTTATGCAAAAGAAAAAGAACCCATATGGAAAATATAAAGGAGGGTATGTACTATGATGCGGTCTATGTTTTCTGGAGTTTCAGGACTTCGGGTACATCAAACAAAAATGGACGTCATTGGTAACAATATTGCAAATGTCAATACTACAGGTTTTAAATCTGCTCGTGTTACCTTTAATGAAATATTTAGTCAAACTTTACAAGGAGGTAGTGCAGCGAACGAAGGGACAGGACGTGGAGGACGTAATCCGATGCAGGTTGGATTAGGAGTCAATGTAGCTTCGATTGATAATTTAATGACTCAAGGAGCTGCTCAACGAACGGACAATCCTTTTGACCTTATGATTGAAGATGATGGTTTCTTTGTGGTACAAGATGCTAGTGGAATTAAATTTACTCGAGATGGTTCTTTCCGAGTAGATGAACAAGGGAATTTGATTAATTCTCAAGGAATGAGGGTTTGTGGATGGAATCCTAATGAGGATGGTACTGAAATTCAAAAGGCACCAGTAAAACCCTTATCGATTTATAGTGGAGATTCTGCATCTGCACCTCCAAAGGCAACCTCGGATATTCGATGGGAAGGAAACTTATCCACCAGTGATGATGAGGCTATTATTATGATGAA
>JAAYSE010000210.1 GCA_012524135.1 Candidatus Epulonipiscium sp.
ATACCATATTTTTGAATAAATTACAATTATAGCAGGAAAATATTTTTAATATATTTACTTTCTAGAACTACCCATCATACCTGATCCTCTTTCAGACTCTATCGCCTGTAATTTTTTATAAGAAATTTCTTTTACTTCAATTTCAGGAACTTGTTCTAACGCTCCTTGACAAATAGCTTTTTCATATGGATATAAAGTAATATATTGACTGGACTTTAAAAAAGGATTTTCATTCACATACTGCTGTTTTGCAATTACAATTAATTTATTGGTTGTATTATTAATAGGAATAAACCATTCCCCTCTATAGCCTGAATCAATTTGACCCGAACGATAAGCCAATCCTTTCGTTCCTGTAGAACCTCTTTCACGAATACCTATTCTATATTTCTTATCGAAAGCACTAGCAATACCAGTAGGTATTAACTGAATGGTATGAGGTAAAATTTCAATATAATCTTCATCAAAACAAGCATAGATATCATAACAACCATCTTCTTCACGCTTGGTTGGTATAACGGCACTCGGTCTCATTTTAGCAAAATATAAATGTTCTTTCATACTCCTATCCTTTCATGATAATCTATTTTTTATATAGTATATTGTATTTAATTTATTGGTAAAACAAAACAATTTGATTTTGTAATAAAGTTTTTTGAACATCAATCACTCTTTGATTCGATGAACCTCTAAATTTTAACATTAAATCTCTTTTTTCTTCTATATATTTTCCATCAATTAACACATCTACCAAGGCAATCAGTTTTCTTTTCTTTTCATCTTCCCATATTTCTTCAAAAGTATAACCACTCCACATCCATAAATCTTTATCTGGGCATTCTTGTTTATATCTTTTTAAAAAAGGATAAAGCCCTGAACAATTATCTAAAGGTTCTCCTCCTAAAACTGATAAACCACTAATATGAATATTAGGATTGTTGACATCTTGTATAATTTGATTTTGTATTTTATCAGTAAAAAATTCCCCATATGTAAAGTCCCATGCTCTTCTATTAAAACACCCTTTACAATGATGAGTACAGCCTGATACAAATAATGAATGCCGTAATCCCCTTCCATTTAATACATCATATTTTTTATAACTAGAATAGTACATACCATCATTCCTCTTATTGGTGTTTTACCCGTCTTTTCATTTCTTCATGTTTTCCTTGATTCACAGGTCTTTCCATAGGTGCTCCTAAATAGCCACACATTCTTCGAATACAAGAAGACGTGGAGGCATCTGTATTGCCACAATTAGGACATTGAAAACCTTCATCTGTAGCTTCAAACTCCCCTTCATATCCACAAGCAAAACATCGATCAATAGGAGTATTCGTTCCAAAATATCCTACTTTATCATAAGCATAATCCCACACAGCTTCTAATGCTTCAGGATTATTTTTTAAATTAGGAAACTCTACATAATGAATAAATCCTCCACTTGAATAGGGAGCATAATCCTTTTCAAAATTAATCTTATAAAAAGGATCCACTTTTTTATTTACATCTAAATGAAAACTATTTGTATAATATCCTTTATCTGTAATATAAGGAATGCTACCATGTACTTTTTTATCTATTGCACAAAATCTAAAACATAAACTTTCAGCAGGTGTTCCATATAAACTAAATCCCCAACCTGTTTCATCTTTCCATTTATCAACAGCACCTCGTAAACGTTTCATGATTTCTAATGAAAACTCTTTTGCTTCTTTATTTTCTTGCCAATCATGCCCAAAAAATCGAGTTACTGCTTCATGAACACCAATATAACCTAATGAAATAGACGCTCTTCCATCTTTAAAAATAGGCATTACATTTTCATTAGCCTGCAATCTTTTTCCAGTAGCACCATACATATATAAAATAGGAGCATTTTTTGCTTTTGTTTTTTCAAGGGTAGAAATCCTATAAAATAAGGTTTCTTTACAAAGTTCTAAACGCTCTTCTAAAATCTTGAAAAATTCCTCTGTATTTTGACTATCTAAAGCTACTCTTGGAAGATTTACAGTTACTACTCCTAAATTATTTCTTCCATCATGAACTTCATTACCATTTTCATCCGTCCATTTACCTAAAAATGAACGACATCCCATAGGGAATTTAAAACTTCCCGTAATTTCAACAATTTTATCATAAGATAAAATATCAGGATACATTCGAATAACAGCACAATCTAAAGCTAATTTTTTTATATCATAATTAGGATCTGTTGGTTTTAGATTAAGTCCATTTTTTAAAACAAAAACTAATTTAGGAAAAACTGCCGTCTTTCCATCCTTACCTAATCCTTTCATCCTAATCTTTAAAATCGCCTTTTGAATTTCTCTCGCTATCCAAGAAGTCCCTAAGCCAAACCCAACTGTAAAAAATGGAGTTTGTCCATTAGAATTATATAATGTATTAATCTCATATTCTAAACTTTGCATAGAGTCATAAATTTCTTTTTTCGTTTTTTCTTTAGCGTATTGCTCAGGATTTGGAATATCAAACTTTAAAGTATCTTTCAAGTATTTCTCATAGCTTTTTTCTCCATAAGGTTCTAATAATAAATCAATATTTGCACAAGTTGTTCCACCATAAATATTGCTAGATACATTCGCTACAATTTGAGCAATTAATGCTGTTGCTGTTTTAATTGATTTTGGAGTTTCTATATCTGCATTTCCAATCGTAAATCCATTTTCAAACATACCCTTAAAATCAATTAACATACAATTATACATTCCAAAAAAAGGGCTATAGTCCATATCATGCCAATGAATCCAACCTTTTTTATGAGCTGACGCTATATGTTTAGGAATCATATAACGTTCTGCATAATCTTTAGCAACAATACCTGCTAATAAATCTCGTTTTGTATTAAATACATTAGAATTTTTATTTGCATTTTCGTGGGCTACACTTTCATTCA
>JAAYSE010000041.1 GCA_012524135.1 Candidatus Epulonipiscium sp.
GATATAAGAAAAATGAGATATGCTATGGTAGTTTTTACCAATGAGTTCATTAAACTTGTATTATTATTTTGGATTTTCCAATGGTTAGGCTATAAGCAATTGTTTTTATTCTCTTTTATAGTATTAGCTTCGATTCGTGTTTTTGCAGGAGGTATACACTGTGAAAGTAATATTGCTTGTTTTATTTTAAGTTTACTTTTCTTTTTACTCAGTGTTATTATTTTGCCTCAATATTTCAGAACTATGAACCTTGCAATAATAGTTTTGATAAGTATAACAAGTATTCTTTTGATCGTCTTCCTTGCTCCTCTTCCTTCATCCCAACGACCTATTCAGAGTATAAAACGAAAAAAAAGGCTTAAATGGTTAGCGGTTTTTTTTACATTAGTTTGGCAAGGGGTTTTATGGTTTCTTATTCAAGATACCGTTTTTTTTAGCTGTGGAATATGGACAATCTTTTTACAATCTATTCAATTGCTTTGGAAATTTTCGTCTCATTTAGAAAGGGGATTATACGAATGAAAAAGAATAAAGGATTTAAAAATACTATTTTATTAAGCATCGCAGTTATGTTTGTAGCGGCATCGAATATGATTGCTACTTCAGGATCATTTATATTAGTAGGCGAACCTAAATGCCCTAAGAGTCTATTGAGATAACAAAAAATTAAAAATATTTTTAGTATTTAAATTTTATTCTACAGCTTTTATATACTTTTTCTATTTTAAAAGAACCTTTTAAAAGGTTCTTTTTTATATGTCAAAGGTGATTTCAACTTCAAATTCTACGTCAGTCATAGATATAATAATCATTCCGTTATTAGCATCAACAATTTTTTTAACAATATATAATCCATAGCCACGATTATTTGCACCTTTATTTTTGGTCGAAAAGTTTTTTATAAATAATTGTTTTGGTGAGAAATTTTGAGAAGGATAGAATGTATTTTTAACTTGAAGAAATTTTTTATTTTCTTTTGTTCCTAAAGTAATAGAAATTCTGGGCTGAATAGTCAAGTGTTTTTTAGTATCAGAGGCAGCTTCAATAGCATTATCTAATAGATTACCTATAATTTCAACCAATTCATATTTTTGCAAAGGATAATTGGGAATTTCATTAATAAAATGAAGTTTAAATTCAATCTCTTGATTTTGTGCTACTTTCTTTTTACTATAAATTAAAGCGCTAAGAGTAGGGTCTTTGATATTTAAAATTTGATCGGTGTCTTGAATAGTAAAGATATATTGTTCTAAATAAGTAGCAAGTTCTTGTTGTATTTGATTAGAACTTTGTAATTGGGCTAAACCATATAAAGTATTTAAATGATTTTTATAATCATGTTGTTTTTGCCGTACTTCATCAATTAATTCGACTAATGATTTTTGATATTGATTATATGTAAATATAATTTCTTTTTGTTTTTGTATTTTAATATTTTGATAGAGAAAATAAAGATTAATAGCACTCCAAATTATTCCTATAAGTAAAGGAAATACAGTATATTTCCAGTTGAAAGTTTGAGTTTGATTTTGTAAAAAGTAGATAAAAGTTAAAGAAATTACACCAATATTAAGTAAAGAAATTCCAAATATTTTATTATATTTTTTATAGAGTATATTAATTTTTTGTAAAGGGAGATAATAGCTTAAAATACAACAAAAAAGAATTAAAGTAGAATTAATAATAATTCCTTGTATAAAAGTATAACTA
>JAAYSE010000211.1 GCA_012524135.1 Candidatus Epulonipiscium sp.
CAACAGCAAGCAAGTATGCTAAACCGTTTAGACAATATGGAGCAACAGCAAGTAAGTATGCTAAATCGTTTAGACAGTATGGAACAACAACAAGTAAGTATGTTAAAACGTCAAGAAAGTATGGAAAAACGCCAAGATGAAATATTTTCTATTGTGAAAGCGATTGAACATAGTAACCTAGTACGGAAAGCAGAGATTGATAACTTGACACATAAGGTAGCAAAAATAGAAGGTGTTATAACGGGGATAGGAAAAGTTATTCAAAAAAGCGCCATATAATATTCATTAGAAAATATAGAAAAAGATCCTTTTAAAAGGATCTTTTTTAGATCATAACTGTATTTTTAGTATATGTAAGGAGGAATTTATTTTGCGTACCTATTTAGTTACTGGAGGAGCAGGTTTTATTGGCTCTAATTTTATTCATTATATGTTAAAAAAGTATAAAGATATTTTTATTATTAACCTTGATAAATTAACGTATGCCGGAAATCTTACTAATCTAAAATCAATTGAAAAAGATGATCGTTATACTTTTGTAAAAGGGGATATTAGAGATATAGTCTTAGTGGAGTCTTTATTTGATCAATATGAGATTGATTATACCGTTAATTTTGCAGCAGAATCTCATGTAGATCGCAGTATACAAAATCCTATAGAATTTGTTAAAACGAATATTGAAGGTACTTTTGTGTTATTAGAAGTGGCTAAAAAAGCTTGGAGGCAAGAAAAAGGATGGAAAGAGGGAAAGAAGTTTTTACAAATTTCCACCGATGAGGTTTATGGTTCTTTAGGTGAAACAGGATTTTTCACAGAGGAAAGTCCTATACAACCTAGAAATCCTTATGCAGCGAGTAAGGCCTCAGCAGATTTATTAGTACAATCTTATTTTAATACGTATCATATGCCCGTTAATATTACAAGATGTGCCAATAATTATGGACCTTATCAATTTCCAGAAAAATTAATTCCATTGATGATTAATAATTGTTTACATGGAAAAGGTTTACCTATTTATGGAGATGGTAAAAATATTAGGGATTGGATTTATGTAGAGGATCATAGTCGGGCTATTGATCATGTTATTCATCGAGGAAGATTAGGACAAGTATATAATATTGGAGGGAAAAATGAGAAAACAAATATAGAGATGGTAAAGACAATTATTTGTACATTAAAAAAGATGCTTCCTGAAACGGAAATTCAAAAATGGGGTATTGGAGAAGAACGAATTCGATATGTCAGTGATCGAAAAGGCCATGATCGAAGATATGCGATTGATGCAAGGAAAATATGGAATGAAT
The DNA here is from genome assembly GCA_012524135.1 of Candidatus Epulonipiscium sp. Lineage (GTDB taxonomy): Bacteria > Bacillota > Clostridia > Lachnospirales > JAAYNZ01 > JAAYNZ01. Next base: position 1,305 of record JAAYSE010000211.1, read on the forward strand.
TGAATTGGAAAGCACAAGTTTCTTTCCAAGAAGGAATGATAAAAACAGTTCAATGGTACCTAGATCATCAAGAATGGTTAGAAGATATTAATACAGGAGAATACAAACGGTATTATGAAAAAAAGTATATTCAAGGATAGGAGGAGAATGTTTTGAAAGGGATTCTTTTAGTAGGAGGCAGCGGGACTCGTTTATACCCTATGACTCAATCTGTGAATAAGCACCTTTTACCTATTTATGATAAACCTATGATATATTATCCCTTATCCATTTTAATGTTGGCGAATATTCGAGAAATCTTAATTATTTCTACTCCGAAAGATTTACCATTATATCAAAATCTTTTAGGAGATGGAAAGCAATTAGGGATGTCTTTTTCATATGCTGTACAAAAGGATCCTAAAGGCATTGCAGAAGTATTTCTTATTGGAGAAAAATTTATTTCTCATGATTCTATAGCTTTAGTTTTAGGAGATAATTTTTTCTATGGCCATGATTTACCCAATCAACTTCAAAAGGTGAATAAGGATAATCAAGGAGCTACAATCTTTGGTTATTATGTAGAAGATCCAAAGTCGTATGGTGTATTAGTATTTGATGAATACGGCAAGGTTTGTTCTATTGAAGAAAAGCCAAAAGAACCTAAGTCGAATTATGCTGTACCTGGTTTGTATTTTTATGATTCGGAAGTTGTAAATATAGCAAAGAGTTTGTCTCCTTCATCAAGAGGAGAATTGGAAATTACAGATGTAAATCGTAGCTATTTACAAAAGGGAAAGTTACAAGTAGAGTTGTTGGATAAGGATTTTATATGGTTAGATATGGGGACTCCAGATGCTTTATTAGAAGCGAGCAATTTTTTACAGGCTTTTCAAAAAGATAAAGGACGTTATATTGCATGTATTGAAGAAATTGCATACCGAAAAGGGTATATTACAAAAGAGCAATTAAGTATATTAGCAAAAAATTTAAAAAACACGAGATATGGGAAATACTTAACATCTATCATGTAA
>JAAYSE010000212.1 GCA_012524135.1 Candidatus Epulonipiscium sp.
ACTACGGCTTGTATAATACCAGAATGACGTACATCTATTGCTTCATATTTCTTTGCTACGCAAGGCCCAATAAACACTACTTTAGTATCTTTTCCATAAGTTTGTCTTATGCTTTTACCATGAGCAATCATGGGAGAAACCATTGGTATCATATAAGGAATTAACTCTGGATAATATTTTTCGATTAAATCGTTAACAGCGGGACAACAAGTAGTAATCATATTATCTGATTGGTTTTTTTTCATTTCTGCTTGATAGGCATCTGTAATAATTTCAGCCCCTATAGCTGTTTCCTCTACTCCATAAAATCCTAATTTTTTTAATGCTGCAACCATTTGTCCTCCTTCTTGAATATCAAAAGCAGCAATAAAAGAAGGAGCAATACTAGCAATTACTTTATCACCAGAAGAAATAAATTGTTTAACTTTATCAATATCACTTTTTATATAACGTGCTTCTTGAGGACAAACAACCAGACAACGCCCACAAGATATACAACGTTCCTCTAAAATTTCTGCTTGGTCATTATTAATTCGAATTGCCTTTAATGGACAGTGTCGTAAACATTTATAACAATTTTTACAATTTGCCTGTGAAAAATTAATAATGCGCAAAAGATCACCTTCCCATTATATAATCATAAAAAAATTGTTCTACTGTATCCTCCTGAACAGAATATATAGGTCCTTCTTCATCCAACCTTACAGATACAGCTTTCGTACATTCTCCTAAACAAAAAGATGCATTTATCTGAATTCGATCCTCTAATTTTTCTTTTTGAATGATCTCTTGTAATTTATGAATCACTTTATACGATCCCTTTAAATGACAAGCACTTCCTATACAGACATAAATCTTTTTCATCTTTTCACCTTTTTCATCTTTTTACTTTTCAGTACCTTAATAAATCATCAAATACTAAAAATTGATAAAATTCCTTCTTTATATTAATTTCTATCATATCATCTTGTTAATTATTTATCAATTATTTTTTTGCTTTTAAAAAAACTTTCTTTAATTGCTATTTAAAAACTATATATTGATTTTGAAATTTTATATAAAACAATATGTAGTATGTATACAAAAAGTATATGGTTCTATAATTTGATACATGTATAATTCTATCACTTATCTTTTCCATTGATCAAAGAATCCAATAATTTAAATAATAAACATACTGAAATTATTTATAGAGAAGTATGTCCTAACTGTCAAAGTACTCGAATGATTAAAAATGGGATATGTAAAGTTTGTATAGAATATAAAAGTACCACAGGATGTAGTTAAAAAAATGGTTTTTTGAATGTTTTTTCTCCTTTTGAATACATATATAATATGAATAGGAAGGAGGATTTAGGTGAAAATATATATAATTAACCAAAAATCTTTACTCAAAATAGCTCTTGCTTTTGTTCTTGTTTTTACTTCTATGATTGTATCAAAACCATATTTACATGAACTCACTCAAACAATAGCCCAAAAGCCAACAAGAAAATTACCCATTTATTGTGTAGAAAGAGAAGATAATAAAATCTCTATTAGTTTTGATGCTGCTTGGGGTG
>JAAYSE010000042.1 GCA_012524135.1 Candidatus Epulonipiscium sp.
ATACCGACCGCTCCCAAAGATTTTGAAATTATCGAGCAGCCTACGAATAATTCTGTTCGATTAGGATGGAAAGAACCAATGATTTCTAGTGATCCAAAAGAAAAGATAGAATATGAGATTTTGCGAATTCCAAGAAAGCCATTAGCAGAAAAGGAAGACGATCGAAAAATTGCAGTGGAAGACATGGTAAGTCAAGATAAAGATAATTATAAAGCTTGGAAAACATTTAAAGGAATATTATATCAGTACAATTCCAAAACCAATACATGGGAAGAAATAAAAGATATAGAAAAGTATAAAATCAAAGAAGATCAGATCGAGTTTTTTGATGATACTCTTTCACCCAATGAAATTTATTATTATTATGTACGAACAACTAGAGTACAAAATGAAGAAAAGCTTCCCAATAATCCTATTGCTCGATCTCAATGGGTAGGACTTTCTGTAACGACTTCACCAGTTTCACGTCCTTTAAATCTTCGTGTTGAACCAGAAGATGAATACTTTAGAAATGCAAAAACAGAGACAGTGGTTAGTTTTGATGCATCGGTACCTGAAGATAAAGAATTAAAGAAACAATATGTTATTGAAGTTTATGTAAAAGATGAAGATAGTGATGAAGATTATAAACAATGGACGAATGCTTATGAAATTGATGAATTAGAAAGTACATTAGATGGTTATGTACGATATGTTTATCGAATTCGTGGGTTAAAATCAGGAAAAGGCTATAGTATTAAAGTACGAATTGAAGATCAAACGCAAACTTTAGAAGATGGATCCTATCCCAAATCCTCTTTTTCTGATCGTGTGCGAACTCGTACAGATTTTGATCAAGAGGATTATGACAAAGAAAATAAGTACAAAGAATATATTGCATTTTATGAAAAAGAAGCTCAAAAACTCAAACATACACCTTTTTGGATATTGGAAGATAATACTAGAAGATATCAAGTAAAATATCGTCGCGATGTCTTACAAGGAGAAATGCGTGGACAAGGAAAACCCATATATACACTTACCGGCAAAGAGGATGTAGATAGTTTTACCTATTATATGCCAAGTTCAGTATTAGAAAATATGGATATGGAACAAATGACCTTTTTAATTCAAAGTCAAGGTATGGAAATAGGTATTCGTCCTAATACCTTAGATACGATGATGCAGCCTATTATCGATATGCTAGAAAGAGTGCGTACCCATACTTTATATAAAGATTATTATATAGAAATTCGAGTGGACTTGGATGAAGATGGGAAAAAAGTTAAAAATGTTACTCCTCAAAGTCCTTTTATAACTATCGATATGGATGTAGTAGGTAGTTGTAATAAAGAAGAAATGATTGAACAATATATCCTAGACGAACTAGACTATATTATTGAATCGTATAAAAGAAGGTTGATACGAGAATTAGAAAAAGAAATCAATCGTACGATGGATGATAAAAAACTAGTAGAGATCGTAGAAGAGATTGTAGAAGAAGTACAAGAAGAACATATTCGTGTTATTGGACGACGATTTAGAAATCATGAAATTGATCTTCGCAGTTATTCTATAGAGGATTTATCCACACCTTTATATATAGCTGCTACTATTCAAAGTCCCAAGGGACAAATTCAAGGATATCGATATGAAAAAACATTAGAAAATATATCCGTGTATCCTTATAAAAATCAATATATGTTAGAAGCTTCTCAAACAGGAACTTATTTCTTTGGAACAGGAGATACAACATCTCCTTATTATTCTTCTACAGGAACTCAAGATCCGTATCAGAATAAAAAAACACAAATGATTTATCAATTTGGTTTACAAGAGTTTTATACAGGGAAAAACTTAGGACAACCTAGTACAAGGGAAATATTGATAGGAACAACTGCTAAGATTTTAGGTGCGCCTAGTGGGACAAATTATGCCAAGTGGTTACAACAAAAAGGATATGTTCGTGGATTAAATGGAGGATTAAAAACATTTATTCCAAAAGATGAAGGAGCTTTTATCTTGAGTCAAATATACAATCAACGAACAAGAAACTCGATAGAATCTTTACGTATTACCAATTATAATCAAATCACAGATCTCTATCGAGCCAAAGAATCCTATCGTAAAAGTTTATTAGCTTTGGCAGAGATGAATATTTTACCATTACAAGATGGAAGGTTTTATCCATATTCTTCATTAACGATGGATGAAGCGCTAGATATAGCAGTAAAACTATTAGAACAGACCGGTTGGTAAATAGAAAGAGGTGACAGAATGAAAAAATTAAAGAGATGGATAGCAGGGTATTTGATTATTACCTTGCTCCTACCCTTTTTATCTTTAGAAGTTTATGCAAATCCTCAAGATCCAGTAAAAGAGATAAGAGTAGATGATGTTCATTATAAGGGAGGACAAAATCCCATTACAGGAAGTTTTCAAATGGAACCAACGATTAAAGTCACTTGGGAAAATCCTGATAAGTGGGCAGATGGAAACGGGAGTTCAGAACATAATAATATACAACATCAACCATATGGTTATACCCTTATATTAAAAAATCGAACTAAAGGAGGAAATCTTCAACAAAAAGATATTTATGGTGAGGATAAGATAAATGCGAAAACAAACGGTAGTAATACGATAGATATTCATCAATATTTTCCTTTAGAAACAGGAACGTTTTATGAAATTCAAGCAAAACCGTATCACTATCATGAGAAGCAGATCGGAGATAATACAGTTCGAGAAAAAATAATGAGTAGAGAGCCAAATCCTAGTGCATTCGCCCTTACGGATATTCATCTTGTCCTTCATCCTTCTCAAGATCAGATTACAGTAGAGTGGGAAGATGTAGGGTATGGAGATACTAAATTAAATAACTTAGAGTATAAAATTACGTATGCGGTTGGAGATTTTACCAATCGTAGCAAAGATGAATTGATCAAGGCAAAAGCAGGAGAAGTAACCGTCAAAAAAGGACAAGAAGGAGTAGAAGCCTTTTATGATAATAATGCAAGACGGAATAAATTAAAATATACGTTTAAAGAAAGAATTTTACCAGGACAACTATATTCTTTTATTATAGAACCCATGATAGATCAGATAGAAGATAAAAAAGTTCAAAGAAATAGGCAGTTTCCACCTATTTTTACAACAATGACACAATTAAATTTAACGGTTCGAGAAGATGGGGATTATGTACGTTTAGAGTGGAATATTCCTCCAGAGATGACTTTAGGACAGGAAGAAAAATATAGATTAAAGGAAACATTTTTAGTAGAATATCAAGGAGGAATAGAGAAAAATATTGCTATTTTTCCTAATACAGAAGGAGCAAGTATTAATCACTATCGATATCGAAAACCAGAAGAGTTAACAGAATATCAAATCAAGTTGGTATATGGGAAGATTGGAGATGAAACAAAAATCATAAAAGCAGAATCTTCCAAAGTTCCTTTTGTTCCTACATCCTTACTCCTTCGTCCTATAAAACCTTATATACCCAATCCAATTCCAAAAGATTGGGATAAGTTGGAAGATATAAAAGAAAAAGAATCCTATTTATTACCAGAAGATCATCATCAGACAGATCAATCTCGAAAAGATTTAATTGTTGCGAATCGAGTTTTATATGTAAATCCAGAATCCTATGTGATTAACCTTATATGGTCTGCTTTTCGCAGGAAGGAATATGATTTAAAATCTCAGACATATGGAGAGAGGATAACCGATTTTGATACGTATTATGATATCTGGGTAACTGACGATTATCAGATATTATCCCAAGCAGCACCCATTTATAAAGATTTTATGATTATGGCCAATGATACAGAAAAACAGATTATTAATCGTCCAGGGAATACCGTTGGTTATCATATTCCCTTAAATACTTACTATCAACAAAGTAGCCGAACCTTACAACCGATTATCCCAAATCAAGTGTATTATATGAAAGTGATTGCTAAGAAAAAATGGGGAGATCAAGAATTACGTTCCGAACCAGAAATTAAAGCAATATACATTGATTATAACGGAGATGCTTTTGTACCCCCTGTATTATCTAAGCCACCTTTAAAAGAAAAAGAAACACGACAAAGACAAAGTACGATTACATGGAGAGAAAATTGGTTTGAAATTATTTCAAAGAATATAAAAAATACAGAAAATGAAGAAGAAAACAGCAAGGATTTAAAAGAGTGGAATGCTAGGGTATGGCTAAAAAACGGTCAACTTTATAATGAAGCACAAGAAGGAGCTATCGAATTTGAATTAAATACTCAATCGGATGTAGATCGACTCAAAAAACAATTCAATAGTCAAGCGACTGAAGGAAAAAAATTAGAAGATGTATATACGATACGAGAAGTTCGTATGGGAACCGACCATCAAGGAAAGTCGGATATCCAATATGAATTTTTAAGTATTCCTTATGCTCAAGTAGAAGAAGAACTACAACGTCAACAAGCGATTCAAGGAGAATATGATTTAGAAGAGTATATTAAAGATTTTGCAGAGCAAGAACAAGAAGAAGATTTTCCATATGTATGGAAAAATATTTCTCCTACTATGGATTCTGAGAATAAAGAGCAGCTTCTTTATACAGAAACAGGACTAGAACCGAACACCACGTATTTATTTTTAATTCGAGGTTTTCGTCAAGGCTTAGACGGAGAGATTTTACGAGCTTTCTATCCTACGCCAGTGATGATTACGACCTTATTAGAGGAAGAACCGATTTATCCAGATCCTACAGTTCCTTATTTACGACTTCATGAAGCTAAAGATATTGATATTACGGTAAAATGGAGATATAATACAGCCTTTACATATGAAATACGTTATTCAGATGTAGAAGATGTAGAAAAAGCACAAACTTTTCCTATTGTTTTACCAGAAGATCCCAAGGATCCTAAATACCCTAAAGATGACACGGATTATTTACTTACTATTCCAGATTTATTCCCGAATACGCAGTATTATTTTTGGATTCAAGCGACTCAAAATGAGACTGGGAAACAATCTGCATGGAGTAATCCTCTTGTAGTAACAACAAAAGATGTAAAAAAGCCATCTCCACCAAAGGGAGTAGGGTTGGGATCAAAAGAAAATTTAAAAATTAAGGGATATAAGGATCCGGTAGCAGAAGATTATATCACTATAGAATGGTTACGAGATTGGGAAGATCTTAAATTTGAACAAGAAGGTCAAGTGGGAACTACAATTTTAAAAAAATACTCTTATATTGTTGAAGTATCGGATAGTCCTTTATTTACAGATAGGTATACAGTAGAAACAACCGATGAAAATATAGGAAGTACTTCTAATAACTTTGAAATTCTAATGAAAAATTTAGTAAAAGCCAATGGTTTAGTAGGAAACCGTATGTATTATGCACGGGTTAAAACCAAAGTTACGGTGACCGGTGGAGGCGATCAACAAATTGAAAAAGAATCGGATTATTCCACCATCATTCAAGTTTTTACCTCTCGTACAGACTCTGAATATGATGGAGATATAGATCCAAGTAAAGTTCCCTTACCTGAACAAGATTATGAACTCATTTATGATCGACGAAAAGAAAAACTGACGTATCGAATTCGAGGATTTGAAATCGATCAAAAAGGAGATAAAGATAATCGTGTGGATCAACGATTTATTTCTCGTATGATTCGTCAGGGGTTATATACTTTTCCTATTGATATGAAAGAATATCATAGGACAGTAAAAGAAAGAGTGGTAGAAATTCCTTATACCGTTGTACAAACTTTTGCAGATCGAAAAATGGGAATCCGATTGTATACGGATGGATTGGATATTCGTATTCCTTATGAGGTTTTCAAACAAATTCTACAAGAAGCGGGATCAGATGCCAATATGGAAATCCAAATCTATAATTGGAAGGATAAAGCAAAAAATCCAAGTATCTATGGTTCGTATACGTATAGTCCTCAATCGAATATTCAAGAACTAACCATTATCGGTAATGGATCCAAAGGAAGTAAGAGTCTTAGTTATACGACAAGTCCTATGGAAATAAATGTACCTTATGATAAATATGATAACTATTATGAAAACAATGCTGTATTACGATCATTATATATCCAAGACAAAGAAGGAATTTGGAAGGAGCATAAAGGACAAGATCAACCAGAAAAAAATCAATATCATTTTCAAGCACAAACAGTAGGAACATATGGTATCTTCACTCCCCAAAGTACAATATATACGATAGGATATGATCCTAGTTATTCGGCCATGAATACCATTACAGCAAAATATGGAATTAAGCAGATACAAGATGGCACTTACAATCCCTATAGCTATATTAGGCAAAATCAAATAGGACAATTATTTCGTGCGATTGTCTATCATACTCAAAATTCTTCGTTGGTACTCCCTTTAACAAAAACACAAGAACAACAATTACGAAAAAGTCAGCTTTGGGCATTTGGCAAAGATCAAGGAGAGATCTTAAATAGGCAAGAAGCCATTGCCCTTCTGGTTGGATTATATGAGGCCAAAAGTGGAGAACCCATGGGGAAACCGTATAGTCAATCATATACATTAGAAGATTATGGACAAGTACAGACTCCTTACCGAAATCGTATATTAAAGGCCAAAGATTTAGGTCTTATTGATACCCAAGTGAGACCGAACGATATGATTTTATGGAAAGAACTATTTCCTATGTTATATGATATATTAGTGATGACAGGAGATTTATAGTACAATAATAAAAATATCTACTCATAAAATATTTTATGAGTAGATATTTTTTGTAAACATTATTTTTGTTTATACGATATACTATATACTATAAAAAGGAGGTTGTTTCGTTGCAGCCAGAGGATAAATTACAACAATATGTGCAACAAGGTATTCATGGAGTACCAGAATTAAAAAAAGAAGAAAAACAGCAATATTTAGGACAATTTCGAGAACGAGTCATTAAAGTGCTAACTCAAGAACAAGTCCTCGATCCTCGTTATGTGGATGGAATGATACAAGCTTTTCAAGATCCACGTAGTGATCATCTCTATATCAAAACCAGTATGCATTCTACAGAAAAAGAAGAAAAAATTATTTCTTTGTTAACGACAAAAGCTAAAAAAGTTAAAATTCCCTTTTCTTTTATGGATGGAGATGCTTATCCAGGAAAAATAGTAGTAGTACTAGCAGCAAAAGAGGCAGTCGATGAACCGAATATTCAAGTAAAAGCCTCCTCGTTACCGTTAGATTTTTATCAAAACAGAGGGAAGACACTTTGTAAAAATTGTTATCAAGAAGTCGTACAAAAATATCCTCAGTATCAAGAAGAGTTTCAACAAGCAGGATTTTGGCATCGACTTTTTGGATATCCATGTCCAATCAGCAGCAGACATACCAATGATTAAATAAAAAATACATATAGTAGCAATACCATTGAATATTTTCCCACTAAAAAGCTCATACTCTTAACATAAAAGGATAGATGATTAAGGAGGAAATATTCAATGAAAAAGTGGATAAGTACAGGACTTATTTGTATTTTTTTATGGGGTATTTTGATGTATTCCAATCCCTCTTATGCAAGTGAAGAACAGATGGTAACTGCTTTTACAGAGGTTGGATGTCAAATGATTCAAACCAATATTCATACATGGGGAAAAATTAGTGAAAAATTTTTAACCGATGAAGAGATGGAAAAGGAAATAAAGAAGATCAGTCAAGCATTAGGAATTGAGACCTTAGGACTCATAGAAAAAAGAAACAGTGATACAATTCGTGAATGTATGATGATTCGTCCTTCACCATCAGCAAAAACAACGATAAAAATTGAATCTATTCAAAGAGAAGAAAAGGCAGAAACGTATGCGATTATAGACATTATTTTATATGAAGGATTTGAAAGTACTCTTCATTTTAAAGAATGCTCAAAAGAAATATTACAAGAGTGGGGAATTAAACCAACGACTCATGTTACGATGACAGGAACGTATCCAGGGAAAATGGAATTATCAGAAAAAGAAAAAATAGCAAATACCATTATGAACGAAGTAGGAGTTACAACTTATCAAGTTTTTCAAACGAATCAAAGCTATCACCAATATGGATATACCCCTCATATTGATGAATGGATTAAAGTAGGAACAGATAAGGTTAATTTTGATCTAGCGTTACGATATAATGAATATGAAGATAATACGTATCTATACGTAGCTACTCCAGTGATTACTGTTGAATACTAGAAGAAAGGACGAAGGCCAGTGGCAAGATTACTCATTGATCAGAGTCCGCCTCTTCGAGGACGGGTTCGAATTAGTGGAGCCAAAAACTCAGTTCTTCCAATTTTAGCAGCCACCTTATTGGCAGACGGGAAAAGTTATATTGATGAAATACCAAGGTTACAAGATGTATGGATTATGCAAGAGTTATTAGAAGAATTAGGTGCTAAAACGCACTGTTATAAAAATAGTATAGAAGTGTGTGCGAATAACCTTACCCATTATGAAGCTCCCTATGAATTAGTCAGACAAATGCGTGC
>JAAYSE010000043.1 GCA_012524135.1 Candidatus Epulonipiscium sp.
GGACCTGCAGCAGGAGCTATTTTAGGTGGCGTATTTGGCATAACATCTATTATTATTAATACCTTTAGTCCGACCGTTACATCCTTTGTTTTTTCACCTTTTTATTCTATAGGTGAATACAGTGGGAACATGTATAGCTTGATCATTGCCTTAGTACCTCGAATACTAATCGGCATTGTATCCGCTTATACCTTTCAAGCGATAGCTAAAAAGGACAAAACCAAGTTAGCGGCCTATTCTATAGCAGGATTACTCGGTTCCTTAACGAATACCATTTTGGTTATGGGTGGAATCTACCTTTTCTTTGGACAAAGTTATGCAGCAGCTAAAGAAATTGGCTATGAGACCTTATTTCGATTTATCATGGGTGTAGTAGCGGTTAATGGAATACCAGAAGCTATTGTAGCCGCCTTAATTACGGTTGCCATCGGAAAGGTAATACGTCCTGTATTCCATCAATATTCAAACTAAGACAGGAGGAACGGAAATGAAAAAAAACATGGTCATCGGTGTAACAGGAGGCATAGCAGCATATAAAGCATTGGATATTGTAAGTGGACTACGCAAAAAAGAGATAGACGTTAACGTCATTATGACTCAACACGCATGTGAATTTGTAAATCCCTTATCCTTCCAATCTCTTTCGAATAACTATGTAACGACAGATATGTTTGCAGAGCCAAAAAGCTGGGATGTGGAACACATTTCTCTAGCCAAAAAAGCTTCTTTAATTTTAGTCGCTCCCGCTACAGCAAATATCATTGGAAAAGTGGCCCATGGCATTGCAGATGACATGTTAAGTACCGTCATTATGGCAGCTCGATGTCCTATTGTTTTTGCACCCGCTATGAATACGTACATGTATACCAATTCCATTGTACAAGAAAACATTCACTACTTAAAAAGCAAAGGATATCATTTTATAGAGCCAGACAGTGGATGGTTAGCTTGTGGCGATATTGGGAAAGGGAAACTCCCAACACCAGAAACCATTATTCAAGCAACCTTGGATTTATTAGAAAAAACCCAAGCACAAAAACAAGATTTTCAAGGGAAAAATGTTTTAGTGACTGCGGGTCCTACTGTTGAAGAAATAGATCCCATGCGTTATATTACCAATCATTCATCAGGGAAAATGGGGTATGCCATTGCCCAAGAAGCAGCAAAACGAGGGGCCAATGTAAAACTCATTTCAGGACCTACTCACTTACCTTGCCCAGCCCATGTAGAACGTATTGATATAAAAAGTGCATTAGACATGGAAGAAGAGGCAAAAAAACATTTCTCTTGGTCCGATGTAGTGATAAAAGCAGCAGCAGTAGCCGATTATCGTCCAGCACAAAGAAGTCAACAAAAAATCAAAAAAAGTGAGGATAATCTTACTATCCAACTCACAAGAAACCCAGATATCCTACAAGAATTAGGAAAACAAAAAGAACATCAGATTTTAGTTGGCTTTGCAGCAGAGACAGAAGAGCTGCTTAAAAATGCAAAAGAAAAACTACAAAAGAAAAATTTAGATTTTATTATAGCGAACAATATTGCCAAAGAAGGATCCGGATTTCAAGTAGATACCAATATGGCTACCTTTATTTATAAAGACGGTACGATAAATAAACATCCTATGATGAGCAAAACAGAGTTAGCCAATGTCATTTTAGATGAAGTAAAAAATAAGTTTTAATCAATATAAAAGTCATAAGTTTTTTAGTAACCAAAAAGAGCTTCCTTAATAATGATTTATATATAGGTACTGATGAAAAGGTACTGATGAAAGTCAGAATTTGAACTTGGAAGATCTATGTCTAAAAGCCTTATGGCTTTTTTTTTAATAGTTTAAAAAGTCTGTATGCGAATTAAGATGGAAACTATAAACTTTTTCCCCTTTTTATCCGACAAATATAGTAAGACAAAAAAATCAAAACGAAAAGGACGGATAACGGTGATTAATACCGATTATAAAAAAAATCGTATTTCCTATTCCAATACCAGCTTTACCAAAATTCAAGAAGAAGCAAATAAATCACTTCAATGGAATACAGGAGATATTTTAGAAGGCATAGTAACCGGTCATACCGAAGAAAAAGTACATATTGATATACAAGGCCAAAAAATCCAAGCAAGATGGAACCAATCGATAATGCCTGAGATAGGAACCATTCTTTCTTTTCAAGTAGAAAAAAAAGCAGAAGGAACGATTTCATTACAGTTGATTTCTGCCTATCAAAAAAATACGAATACAAGAAAAATACAAGGACTTCAAACAATCTCATTTTCTATATCAGATCCTCTATCTAAAAAACAGATAGAAACAGAGTCAAGATCAAAAAATACTCAAGGACAAGCCTTGCAGTATGTTACAAATACGCTTACGGAGGAAGATCAAAAAGAACTTACATCTTCCAATTACAATATAGAAAAAATGACTCCAGAAGAACTCGCTCATTGGCTTCAAAATCAATCTGAAAAAGATTCAAAAGCAGCACCTTCCGAAGAAGAAATTCAAACATGGGCAGAAAAGCTAGTACAAGAAAAAGGACTTGCTGGTCCTAACGATTGGTTGAATGAAGCGATTGCTGCTTTATTAAAAGAAGGATTACCCATTACCGTACGAAATGTGCAAAGTTTAATGAATCTAGGACAACGATTAGAAACTATTCGTCAAATGCCTCTTGGTAAAGTTGCTCAGTTAGTGGAGCAACCAAAGTCTACTACCATCAATACATGGTATCAACAACAACATAGAGGTGAGGGAGACCTCTCTTATTGGAAAGCTCAAAACCCCTATGAACAATGGGAAGAAGAACAAATAAAAAACAAGTATCCTTTAGAGGATATAGAGTTTGATGAGGAAGAATGGTTACAAAAAGAAATTACCCGTATTTTTCAGAGAGAACAAATCACGGATAATAAAGAAAACCAGATACGAGCGATCTCTCTAGCTCAATCGGGTATCGCAATTACTAAAGAAAATATACAAACCATAAAAGAATATGAAAAATATCAAGAACAAATGAAAGACCATCCAGAATATTATTTAGAACAAGGAGCCAGACAAATAAAAAAAGGAGAAAGTATCGGAGATATTTCATTACAATATTGGGATACGGAGGAAATGAATATACCCTCTATATCCGATTCCTCACTTTCTTTTATTCAAGCAAAATTACAATTGGCTGAACTTCAACTTAAAATGACGACGGAAGCAACTCAAAAATTAGGACAAAAGATCAATATTGATATAAATCCTTTAAAAGAATTAGTAGAAGAATTGCGGATTTTAGAAAAAGAAAATCAAGCGAATACGTTACGACAAGTTGGAATTACTCCTACAGAAGAAAAAATAGACCTAATGACACAAGTACAAGAAACCAAAGTGCTATTACAACTTACAAATAGACCTTTAATAGGCGAATACATTCAGAGTTCTACTTTGATGGAATTGGAAACCATAGAAACCTTAGGAGAAAAAGCAATAGAACTTTATGATACGATGAGAACACAACCTGAAAATCGTTTTGGAGAAACTTTATCCAAAGTACAAGATCAAATCGAACACGTGCTAGAGCAAAACAATATTTCCCCCACACCTACTTATATTCGAGGAGCAACGATCTTAATTCATAATCAAATACCTATAACAGAAGAAAATTTAAACGAAGTAAAAATATTAGATCAAAAATTACAATCGCTCATACGTGGACTTCATCCCGTTTTAGTTGCTCATATGATCAAAGATGAAATCAATCCCATGAAAAGTACATTGGATGATATTTTAAAGTACATGGATCAATTTGAACAATGGAAAGGTTTTGACGTATCCGATCATTTATCTCGCTATATCTTAGATATGGATCAAGCGAATGTCTTAGATGCGAACCAACGAGAAAGCCTTATGGGTATTTACCGAATGTTATATACCATTCAAGGAAGAGAAGGAGCAGCCTTAGGACATTTATATAAAAACAATCTTCCCTTAACTTTAGGCAATTTAATGGAAGCTGCCCATTATTTAGAAAACTATCAAAGTAAAAATAAAAATCAATTTGATCATGAAATTAATGACGAATTTGGATTTTTAGAAGAACTAGAACGTCCAGAAGGCTCGATTAAAGAACAAATTGAAACAGGATTCAAGAATATAGAAGATCCATCCAAGAAAAATCAACTGCAACAGCGATTACAAAAATACGAATTAAAGGTTTTACAAGACTATATGAAAACAGCCAATTCAAATAAGTTACTAAAAATAGTAGAACAGCCCAAATGGGAAGAAGTAAAAATCGAAGATTTTAATCAGCTAGAAGAAGAAAAACTTCAGACTTCTTCTACGTTAGATTCGGAATTTATTCATATGATACAGGAAGAAGAATCAATATCTTTAGAAGGAATGAAAACATCCCTTTTTCCTTTATTAGAACAATACGATCTATCTCCTACATTAGAAAATCTACAAACGATTCATCAGATGGCATCCGATCCTTTTTATTTAGGAAGAACGCTTGAACAACTCAATCAACAATTACAACAAACATTAGCTATACCGATGATGATATCGAATATCAATCAAGACTCAAGTCAAAGAATAGAAGAATTACAAACACAGTTGTATACGATAAAAAAAGAGTCCATTTCTCTCCCTAAAAAAGAACGAAAATCTCTATGGAAATCAGCAAAAGAAGTAGAACAAGGACTCAAAGTACAACAACAAATTCAAAATAAGGACAATTTTTATCAAATACCTATTCAACTGCATGATCGAATCAGTCAACTTAATATCTATGTCATGGATGAGGAAAAAGGACAACAATCCAATCAGGATACAGA
>JAAYSE010000213.1 GCA_012524135.1 Candidatus Epulonipiscium sp.
AGAGGATGAAAACAGAGGATGAAAACAGAGGATGATAGGAGGTGAGGAGTTTGAAAGAACGAAAGTATCGACATGAATATAAGTTTTATATTAATTATGGAGATTATTATGTATTAAGAAGTCGTTTACGACCGATTTTAAAGATGGATTCACATGCAGGGGATGGGGGACAGTATTTGATTAGAAGTTTGTATTTTGATGATTATAAAAATAGTGCATTGGTAGAGAAGCAAGCAGGGCTTAAATATAGAGAAAAATTTCGAATTCGATTTTATAATCATGATCCTTCCTTTATAAGATTAGAGAAAAAAGTAAAAAATAAAAATCTTACGGCTAAATCGAATACTCTATTAACGAAAGAAGAATGTGAAAAAATAATAAATGGTGATATGGAATGGTTGAAGTGGAGTAATCAAGACTTATTACATGAATTGTATATTAAGATGAGCGTAAGAAGGTATCAGCCAAAGACGATTGTAGATTATACTCGTGAAGCTTATATTTATGGACCAGGAAATGTTCGTATTACTTTTGATCAACGTGTACGTAGCGGACTTTTTTCCAATAATTTATTTAATAAAGAGGTACCTACCGTTGAAGTTTTAGAACCGGGTTGTATGATTTTAGAAGTAAAGTTTGATGAATATCTTCCTGATGTGATTACAGATATCATTCAAACGGGAGAGCGAAGGGTACGATCTGTATCGAAATATGCATTATGTCGAACTTTTGGATAATGAAGAGTGAGGATAAAAAAGGTTTACAAAAAATAGGAAAAGGAATGATGAGGGATGACAATGAGTGATTTATTTCAATTGAGTTTATTTGATAATATTGATCAGATATCTATTACAGATATGTTCGTGGCGTTAGGATTGGCTTTTGTTTTAGGTCTTTTTATTCGAATTGTTTATCAAAAGACATTTAAGGGTGTTATGTATTCGGAAAGTTTTGCGGTATCTTTGATGGGATTATGTTTAGTGACTACATTAATTATTTTAGCAACGACATCGAATATTTTATTGTCGTTAAAAATGGTAGGTGCGTTATCTATTATTCGTTTTCGAACGGCTATTAAAGAACCTTTAGATATTGTGTTTTTGTTTTGGGCTATTTCAGTTGGAATTATTTTAGGTGGAGGACTTATACCGATTGCTATTTTAGGTTCTATTGTTATAGGGATTGTGTTGATACTTTTTGTTAATCGAAAATCGAAAGAAACTCCTTATATCATGGTAGTTCATTATAATAATGATGAATGTGAAGAATCTGTATTAGCGTTGTTAAAACAAAAAGTAAGTAAATTTATCATAAAATCCAAAGCTGCTTCTAAAGGTAATGGCACAGAATTAACAGTTGAAGTTCGATTGAAAGAAATGAAAACAGATTTTATTAATGACCTATATAAAATACATGGAGTATCGAATGTAGTTATGGTCAGCTATAATGGTGATTATATGGGATAAAATAATTTTTTATGAAAGAGTGATGGGAAACCATGATAAAAGATAAAAATATAATGAGAATTAGCATCATTTCTATGACGTTAAGTGTACTTTTTATAATAGGCTATTGGTTAAAGGTAGAAGGCGAAGATAGTCTATCTTCAATATCCCAGCCTGAGTACATGGATAAAATATTTCAAAAAGGTAAGGTTCACGAGATGGATATTCAAGTAGATGAAAAAGATTGGGAATATCTTTTGGAAAATGCAATACAAAAGGAATATATTATGGGAGATGTAGTCATTGATGGGGAGACTTTCTCTTGTGTAGGGATTCGGCCAAAAGGAAATTCAAGTTTAACGTCTGTTGCTAATGATAGTACAACAGATCGTTATAGTCTTAAAATTGATTTTCATGAATATGTAAAGAGTCAAACGTATTATGGGCTAGAGAAGGTAGCTTTAAATAATTGTATTTTTGATACCACGTATATGAAAGAATATTTATCTTATGAAATGTTTGAAAAAATGGGGATTGCTACTCCAGCGTGTTCATATGTTCATATGACTATTAATGGAGTAGATTGGGGATTATACTTAGCGGTAGAAGTAATGGAAGAAAGTTTTATTGAAAGATATTTTGGTAGTGCAGAGGGGAATTTGTATAAACCAGAAAGTACGAACTTAGCAAAGGGAGGAGACAAAGGAAATAAAAGGGGTATGGGTCCTAATTTTATTCCAAAAGATCAGGAAGAAATGAATAAAAATGAGAATTTAGCTTTGATGAAAGAGGAAATGGGAGAGAACGAAAATAAAAACATGGGGCCCAATGGGATGAGTAGAGGTGGTACTAATTTAGTATATACAGGTGATGATTTATCGAATTATAGTGGAATTTTTGATGAGGCTGTTTTTGCCACTACGACAAAAAAAGATTATAAAAAAGTAGTAGAGATGATAAAAAATTTAAATGAAGGTACAAATTTAGAAGAATATTTGGATGTAGATGAGATTTTAAAATATTTTGCAGTAAATACCTTTTTAGTAAATTTAGATAGTTATGCGAGTAATTTAAAACATAATTATTATTTATACGAAAGAAATGGTATATTTCAGATTTTACCTTGGGATTTAAATATGTCTTTTGCAGCTTTTCAGATGAAGGATGCTCAAGAAGCAATTAATTTTCCTATTGATACTCCTGTAAATGGGGATACGATGGAAAATAGTCCTTTACTATCAAAACTGTTGGAAGTGGATGAATATAAAGAACGATATTATCAATACCTTCGTACATTAGTTACAGAATATATCGAGTCAGGTGAGTATGAAGATTCTCTTTCTCAAAT
>JAAYSE010000214.1 GCA_012524135.1 Candidatus Epulonipiscium sp.
ATATCACGTATTAAATTATAATAATATTGATTTTGATATTGATTTTGTTGTCCCCATGCATTCGATTGAGAATAATACATTACTATACCCCTCCTTATATCACTTCATCATTATAGTATGATATATAGGGAGTAAAAGTTCATCCTGATAAAAAATTAATTAAAAATTTTTTCTATACGATCAAAAGCTTCTTTTAATGTATCCACATCTACTGTAAGAGCAATTCTAATATAACCTTCCCCACTTTCTCCAAAAGCATTACCTGGAATAACCAGTACATGAGCTTCTCGTAACAGTTTCTCTACAAATTGATTAGAACTCAAGCCTGTCTTTTTAATATTTACAAACAAATAAATACTTCCTTCAGGGGGAAGAACATGAAAAACTTTTATTTTTTGTATTCTTTCATAAGCATAAAATACCCTTTTTTTAAATTCTTCTACAATAAAAGGTTGGATTTCATTACGCATCTGTAAGGCATGTAAAGCTGCTCTTTGAGATATAGAAGGAGCAGTAAATACATTATTTTCGTTTACATCAATCATTGTATTAATAATAAAAGGAGGAGCCAAAACATAACCAATACGCCATCCCGTCATACAATAATTTTTAGAAAAACTACCAATAGTAATCGTTCTTTCCCTCATACCTTCTAAAGTTCTGATAGGAAGAAAAGGTTCTTGAAAACAAAAAGCTGTATAAATATCATCAGCAATTACAATAAGATCATTTTCAATAGCCACCTTAGCAATATCTTCTAAAGTACTTCGGCTAAAGCAAACACCGGTTGGATTATTAGGTGTATTTAAAATAATTGCTTTTGTTCGATTCGTAATTAACTTTTTTAACTCTTTTGTATCAATCTGAAAACCGTTCTCCTCATAAGTCTTTAATAAAATTGCTTTTCCTCTTGCTAATTCTACTTGTTGAATATAAGGAGTAAAATAAGGTTCATGAATAATAACTTCATCCCCATCATCTAATATAGTCTCTAATACCAACCACATAGCATGACATCCACTTGTAGTAACCATACATTCTTCTAATATTACATGATGATCAAACATAGTTTGATAATAATTACAAATTTCTTGTCGTAACTCCATATACCCTGCACTGTCTGTATAATGAGTATGACCTGCTACAGCATCTTTAAAAGCAGCCTGAATAATTCGTTGATCCGTCGTTAAATCTGGGTCTCCTAAGCTTAAATTGATAAGATCGTCATATTCTCTTGCAAGACCAACACTTTTTCCCATAGGAGTTGAAATATTATTCCAATATCTTTTTGATATAAATGGATGTTTCATTTTCTATACCCTTCCTTACTTTATTAATATATTTGCCAATAATACAATAATAGGTAAACTAATAATCGTTCTTTGTAAAAAAATAATAAATAAGTCTTTTAATTGTAGTGGTACATCTGACTGAATAATGATAACTCCTACTTCTGTTACATAAATAATTTGTATTAAAGAAAGTATACCAATAATAAACTTTGTTTTAACAGATTCAATTCCAGTAATCAATAAAGCTGGAATAAACATATCCACAAAACCAACTAAAGTTGCTGGTGCTGCCTCAAAAGCATATTCAACTCCAAGAATTTTTAAATAATATCCCATGGGATACGATAACCATTGAAAAATAGGCGTATATTCTACCAATATTAAACTAATAGTACCCCATGTGATTACCACAGGAATTAAACTAAATAACATACTAAAAAGTACACTATTCCCACTTTTAATCAAATCTTGTACCTTAAATTTTTCTGCTCTATCACAACTTTGTTCTATAGCCCATCCAAAGATAGAATATTCTTCTGGAACCATTTCCTTTACCCGTTTTCCTGTTTTAGGACTAAAATCATCTGGTATATTTCGAAGAGGAGCAATCCGCGGCATAATCAATGCTAATACAAACCCCACAATACAAATAACCAAATAAAAGATAGGAAATAAATTCCCGATTCCAAGTATATTAGCAATAATCAAACAAAAAGGAATGGATACCACAGAGAAATTTGTCATAATTACGGCTGCTTCTCTAGCTGAATAAAAGCCAGCATCATATTGCCTTTTTGTAAGAATTACAGCTGCATTCGAAGCACCTAACCAAGATGCAATTAAATCAATAGATGCTCTACCTGGCAA
>JAAYSE010000215.1 GCA_012524135.1 Candidatus Epulonipiscium sp.
ACCTGCTACCGCTAGAGTTTCATAAATTTTATACATAGGTGTTACAATTATGCTTGACTAGAACACTTCTCCTTCCACTTTGTTTCTCATACTTTTTAAAAATTGATATCATATGGATCAACTTTTCAAGTTTAATTTGATTATAAACTCAAATAAATACCTTGTATATCATCATTTTCTTTTCTCTATTTGCATTTTCTTATAAAATTTTTATATGATTAAAGCATAAAAAGAGATACTTATTTAGTAAGTATCTCTTTTTAGATTCTTATATGAACATTAAATTAATGTTTAAATTTTTATTATCTCGATTAAAATAATACTTCATTACTAATCAACTTCATCATTTCTATACAAATTCTTATATGAACATTTTCTTATATCTCTGTATTTTTCTTATCTTTACGTATTTCTTTTACTTGATCACTATATTGTCCTGGGGAAATTCCAACATATCTTTTAAACATTCGAATAAAAGTATTAGTTGTATTACATCCTACTTGTTTTGCTAAATCTTTAATTTTAATATCTTCATGTTCTAAAATTTCTTTTGCTTTTTCTACCTTGTACATATTCAAATAATCCTTAAATTTTTCTCCCGTGCTTTTCTTAAATAAAATACCTACATATCCTGCGGATAAATTAAATTCTTCAGCAATATCTGTTAAAGAAAGATCCGTATCATAATTTTGCTTTATAAAAACAATAATATCATCAATAATCGTATCTTCTCTTTTTTCTGCCTCTTGTACACATTGTTCTACCAATCCTTCAAATAACTCCATTATCTTCTGTTTTAGCTGTTCTTTACTCTCACTCATTTTTAATTCAATATAATTAATTTCCTTTTGCTCTAATACTTGTTTATCTACAGTAATCATTTGATGTATAATACGATTACTCGTTGCTACAATAGCAAAAATGAACTGTGATAATGTATCTGGACCAAGATTACGATTAATTAAATTTTCTTCTAAAATACGTTCTAAAAATTGATTTACTACATCTTTTCTTCCTTTTAACACATGCTCAATAATCATTCTTTCCATATCCAAAGGATAATAATACATTTCATTTTTAAATTCTTTTAAATCATCATCTGTAATAATCAGATGATTTTCCCATATAAATTGATATTCTAACAAATTGAGCGCACTACGAAAAGAGTCGCTTATTTGATATATAGAATCAACAGGAGTACCAATAACTGCAATTATATTCATTGCAAATAATTCCTCTGCTCTTAATAACATTTCATTTAATTCTCTCTTTATTCTATCTACGTCCTTTTCTGGAATGATCAAAATACTTCGTTTATCATCTAATTCAAACATTTCTGCTTTAACTTTTCCTTTTAAATCATGTTGTACCCAAGAAAAAATTTGTTTTTTAATAGCAAAAGCACCTTCTGCCGATATATTCTCCTTTAACTCAGGATCGATCATATATTGTAAAATAATAATTGTATTAGATCCTTGAAATTGTTTTAAATCATATTGATCTATTTGTTCTTCCGCTTGTTGCTTCGATAGAATTCCATACATTAAATCTCTCAAAAACTTTGTTTTTAAAGTTTCTTGATTATTCTGGATTGTTTCTTTTAATCGCATATTTGTTTCTCTAATTTGACTTACTCTTTCTTAAATATATGCAAATTCATCTTGAGGCTTTTCCTCCGTTCCTAACTTATCTAAAGTATATTCTTTAAACGAATAAAGCATATCATTTACCGGTCGATATACTTTTTTACTAATTAACAAAGCTAATAATAATCCTGTAAAAAGTAAAAACAAATAAATTAAAGCTGTTTTTATTTTTAAATCACTAGATCCTAGATATAAATTATTCTTAGGAGTAATATAAACATATTTCCATGGTATTGTTTCTATAGTAGATGCCACAACATGTACATCATACTTACCTTCTTGTAATCGATAATATGCACCTCTATCCTTCACATGAGTTTGTATCTGATTCAATAAATTAGGAACAATAATTTCCTTTTTTATTTTTTCTATTTTTTCATTTTTTGTTGTTAAAATAATATTATCATTTTCTAAAATAAAAAATAAATCTTTATCCTTATTCTGTAAGGAGGGTAAAAGATTATCTTTATTAAACCAAAGAAAGAAAAGAAGTTGTTGAGTCCCTTTTCCTACTGACTCTTGGGAGGCATATAACAAACAATCTTGATTTTTATTATTTTCTTCTTGATTCGTAGAAGCGATAAAATAACGATGTCTTTCATTTAAAAAAAAATCATCCAATTGCTCTTTATCAATAGTCGTAAATCCCTGCTGTTTTAAATAATCATTAACACGAATTGTATATTGAGGAGTAATCATCATAGAATCTTTTACTTTCCCAATACTAATCCGATAACCAAATTGTGAAAAAGCATCCAAATGATTGCTTAATTGAATATGAATTTTAAGGATATTATAATAATTCTTCTTTAATTTTTTCTATTTTTAATATACATCTATCATTACCTTTATTCCTATATTCAATAACTACGATCGATTAGTAACATTCAATTTTAGCACCTGTCAACAACATTGGTTCATCCATTTTACTAATCGATTCTATCACATGCATTCTAAACGAAGACATTCCCCTTTGATTTTCTAATACTTTAGCATATGCATATTCTCCTGCCAATCCCATCATAGAAACAGATGTAGTAACTGCCTCTAATTGTTTTGATGATTTACTGGCACCACAAAAAGCACCCATCATGGCACTTAACATACAGCCTGTACCTTTTATTTTTCCCATCATAGGATTTCCATTTTTTATTTTATACACTTTTTCTCCATTTGTAATAATATCAATCTCACCTGTAATAACAATAATAGCACCTGTTCGTTGACTTAATTGTTTAGCCATTCCAATAAGTTCGTTGGTATTATAACTAGTACTTTGCTTATCAGAATTTATATCAATATCTGTAGTTGTATCATCACCTTTATAAATTACTTTAATCTCGGATGCATTTCCACGAATAACAGAAAAATGAACTTCTTCTAACAACTTAGAAACCGTATACATTCTAAATTTGGAAGCACCAATGCCAACAGGATCTAATATAACTGGGTGATTTAATTCATTGGACTTTTTTCCTGCTTTTATCATAGACAAAATAGTAGATTCATTTAAAGTACCAATATTAATTACCAGTGAATTACAAATTGATGTAATATCTTCTACTTCATTCAAATCATCTGCCATAATAGGTGATCCCCCACAAGCTAAAATAATATTAGCACAATCGTTTACTGTAACATAATTGGTAATATTATGTACTAGAGGTGCCTTTTCTTTCACCCTTCTTAAGGAAACTACTATATCATTCAACTTATCATCCTTATAATCCATTTTATTTCCCCCTTTTAATTTTATTAAATCAAATAAAATGAATCCCACGTTGGCATTATCCAAATTAGATACAATCAAAACTTTTATTTCCTCTCAACTTAAACATGCAGGCTCCCGAATATTTAATTAGTTAAATACTATCATATTTTTACTATTATTTCAATAATTTAATATTTTTAGATCTTCATTTTTATTATAACATTTAAACAAATTGCCCTAGTGTTTTTATTATACTAATTTTATTTTTCTATATACATTTTTAAATATAATAACGATATCGTCTTACGTAAAAATAAAATATCAAAAAGGCTCTCCATCGAATAGTAAAGTAAAGATCCTTAAAGATCTCACCAGAACTATTGATAAAGAGCCTTTTTTAATAACTATTTATTATTCTAATATAATAATCAAAATTTATAAATCCTTACTTATTTAAAACTGTTTTTAAATAATTTGCAATTTCTTCATCTTGACAATTAGCAAAGAAATATTCTTGGAATTTAGGACCACTAATTGCTTCTTTTAAGAAATCTTGATCAATATTTTTAAGAATTGTTAACATATCTACATGAGTGATCTTTTTAACACCATCTAAAATCTTTTTATTACGTTGTTCAGGAACAGCACGTTCTTTAGGATATCCTTGTCCGCTTTCCCCTTCGAATAATTTTTCAAAAACATATTGTAGGTTTAATTCAGCACCCCATCCAAATCCTTTTGCATAAGGCATAGCAATAGCATTTCCATCGTTGATTTGAGCAAACATATATGCATCAGATGGATCAATAATAAGTCCACAAAGCACATTAGGGAAGGAGTTACAAGCAAGCATAGCGCCTGATCCTGTACCACATCCTGTTACAACAAAATCAGCTGCTTTCGAGTTAATTAAAATAGCTGTTAATAATCCTACTTGTACATAAGTAAGTTGATTTTCATCATCTGCACTATACATACCGTAGTTAAATACTTCATGTCCTTTAGGTTCTACAACACTTTTAAGCGTATTGTAAATAATTTCATTTTTAGCTGCTTGACTGTTTTCATTAATTAAAGCAATTTTCATTCTATCCACCTCTTTTTTATTTTATACTACTTAAGTAGTTTATTGAATAATTTCTCATGATCTATTATAGGCTATTTATATACTTATTTCAAGTGTCACTATAGAAAAGACTTTTACTTAATAAAAAATCACCACTTTTTAGTATTCTTTTCATCCTCTATGAAAAAGAACGACTACACAAAAAATGTGTTCTTATCTTCTACAAAATACTATGTTTTTTGCACGAATGCACCATATAATCAATCCTATAAAAAAGCCACAAAAAGCCGGCAAAATCCATCCAAATCCATAATCAAATCCAGGCAAATATAAATGAGCAAAATAAACTATCTGTTTTATTACTTCATTTTCTTGCATAGGTTTTGGTAGAGCTTTACATAAATCAAAGAATGCAGCAATAATGGTTAATACCGTTGTGCCTTTATAAATATCACTCTGTTGATGAATAAATGGAGTTAATAAAGATAGTACAATTAAAGTAATTGCTAAAGGATAAAGAAACATAAGAACTGGTAATGATAATTGAATAATATTATTTAATCCAAAATTAGCAATCATAAAAGAAAAAAGCGTAAATAAAATAGCATAATTTTTATAAGAAATTGATCTTGGAAACATTTCACTAAACATTTCAGAACACGAAGTTATAAGTCCAATAGAAGTTTTTAAACACGCAACTCCTACAATAGATGCTAATAATACTTTACCAATAAAACCAAAATAATGACTACTAACCATAGATAAAATAATACCTCCATTATCCGCACTCTCTACACTACCCAAACTCGTAGCTCCCATATATGCTAATGATGCATAAATAATAGTCATACCAACAACACTAATCAATCCCGATTTACATGTTTCAATAGCAATTGAATGAGGGTTTTTAATGCCTAATTTTTTTATATTTGAAATAATAACAATAGCAAAAGCTAGGGAGGCTAAAGCATCCATCGTATTATACCCATCTAATAAACCAGTAAATAAAGGCTTCGTAATATAATTTCCTTGTGGTGGATACTGACTTACTTGTCCCAATGGCTTTACATAGGTTGCAACTAATAAAATAGATAAAAGTACTAAAAAAACTGGCGTAAGATATTTACCTATCCAATCTAATATTCTACCTGGTCGTAGTGAAAAATATAAAGTTAATGCAAAAAAAACAAACGAGAAAATAAATAATCCTAGTTTTAAATATTCTTCTCTAATAAAAGGATGCATTCCCACCTCAAATGCAACTGTAGCGGTACGTGGAATAGCAAACAAGGGACCAATTGTCAAATATAATAAACAAGTAAATAAAATTGCATAAACTGAATGAATAGGCTTACTCATATCAAATAAGCTCTCACTTTCCGAAAGTGCTGAGGCAACAATTCCTAACATAGGTAAACCTACTCCCGTAATTAAAAATCCAATCGTAGCCCATATACTATGGTTTCCTGCTGCTTGTCCCATCTTTACTGGAAAAATTAAATTACCTGCACCAAAAAACAATCCAAATAATAATGAACCTATTAACATATTTTGATGAAAACTTAGTCTTTCTTTCAAAAATAATCCCCCCTTGAATGCTTTTTTATTTTATAACACTTTTCTTATTTTTTCACTGACATTTTCATTCTATTTATCATAAGTTATTTGTACAATTATTTCAAGAGGAATTATATAATGACTTTTTATTTTTTATATTTTTTTCGATAGTTTAAAATAGAAATACTATAGAAACCAAATGCAAATTGAGCAATCCAAGGGAAAACAACGCTTGTATGTACCCAATTTCATGGAAGCTTCCTTGTCCAAAATAATAGTATTACTTCTTTATAAAAATAAATTTATACATTAAAATGATATATTATCATACGAATATTAAAACATTTCAATTATAAAACAATAAAAAAGTAGACTATTCCCTATTTTCTATTAGGAATAATCTACTTTTTCATTATAATACCCTTATTTCAAAAGATCTTATTTGCATAAAATCATTTCTAATATATTAATAAGACATACAACTTGGTAGCCAAGTAGTTAATGCTGGAAATACACTAATTAAAATTAAAACAGTTACATTACAAAGTATAAATGGAAGTGCACCTTTGAAAATGTCAATAATAGGCATTTTATTGATCTTATTACATGCATTTAAGCACATACCAATAGGTGGAGTTACTAAACCAATTGCAAGTCCAGTAATAACCATAGCTCCAAACTGTAATTCACTAACACCAACACTTTGCATAACAGGAAGTAAAATCGGACAAAGTAATAAAATTGCAGGTGTAACGTCAACAAAGGTACCTATTAATAAAATAAGAACATCAAAAAGTAAAACATAACCCAATTTAGGCATATTTAATGCTAAGAAAAAACTAGCAATCATATTTGGAATATTAGCCATTGTTAATAACCATGTAAAAATAGTTGTAAAACCAATAATTAACATAATAGAACTAGAAGAAATTAAAGTTTTCTTTAAAGCCATAATAATATCTTTCATTGTTAACTCTTTATAAAAAAACAAACCTATTCGTACAATTGGCAAACTTTCTGTATAACTTTTTCTTAATAACTCTATATTCCTTAATCTACTATTTTCTTCATCCAATTTAATCTTTATAGAAGTTAATGTTTCTTTCATTTTTTTTGCAGTTACAGGTTTTGATAAATACTCAATAACATTTAATTTTATTGCACTAATAGCATAATCAAAATCATTGAATCCAGTTAAAAATACAATTTTAGTAATGGGGTTTATTTCTCTTACCAATTTTGCCAAATCAATTCCACCCATAAAAGGCATCCGAATATCCGTAATAATTACATCTGGATTATACTGCTCTACAATCTCTAATGCTTCCAATCCATTTTCTGCTTCTCCAATAATTTGAAATCCTAATTCTTCCCAATTAATAGTATTAATTATTGCCTTTCTTACACTATATTCATCTTCAGCTAATAAAAGTGTATACATCATTCACCACTTTTCCCCTAGATACTATCATTATTATTTTTACAAATCTTCCTACAAATTTAAATACAATTTTATTTTCATTACCTTTGAATAAATTACTAGTATTATATCAAAAAAGTAATTATTATTTTGTATTTTTACTAATTTAACCTATGTTCTTTTATAAAAACATGATCATTTTAGTATATCTTTTTGTATTTTTTTATCTTATAACTGTCATTATATCATTTTTCTATTTTTATTCAATTTATAAATGTTAGTTATTGTATCTTAAAGCATTTGTATCCTAAATATCAAAAAAGAACAACTGCTCAAACGATCCACAGTTGTTCTTTTTATTGATTACATTGTATTTTAAAAAATAATAATATCAATCATTTATATATAATTTTTTTTGAGAAAATATAAACTTTTTTCTAAATTTCAAAAAATTAATTCACAACAATATACTACTAATACTGCACTTACAGCAACAGTTAATAATCCTTTTTCATAATATGCTAATATTAATGCTACAATCATACCTATCATGGAAAAATATATATTTGAAGTAGAAAATAATATGCTAGGAAAAATCATAGCGCCTAAAACAGCAAAAGGTATATAATCTAAAAAGGACTTGAAGAATTTTGATTTAATTTTATTTCTACAAAACATGAGAGGAAGAACCCTTATAGCATACGTAACTACTGCCATTAAAAATACTGCCATTAACTTTTTACTCAAATCAATCACCCTCTTTTGGAAAAATAAATGCTCCTATAGTCGCTGCTATTATTGTAGTAATAATAATACTCCACCCATCTGATATTACATTTATACAAGGTAAAAATTTAAAACTAGAACTAATTAAAACAGATATTATGACTACTACTAAAGCTGCTTTAGATCTTTTTGCTACGGGTACAATAAGAGCAATAAACATTCCATATAATGCAATTCCCATTGAACTTTGTAATGCTTGAGGCAATACCGAAGTTACCATTGCTCCTAATATAGTACCCAAGGCCCATCCAAAATAAGGACAAATAGTAAGCCCCATCATATACGAAAAAGTAACTTCTTGTTCTTCTAAAGAAGCAACTGTAAAAATCTCATCTGTTATTCCAAAAGCCATCATACACCTTTTTAATGGTGCTATTTTAGGTGAAATTTTTTGAGAAAGAGATAATGACATTAACATATAACGAATATTGATTACAAAGGTAGCTAATGTAATTTCAAATAATGAAGTATCCGCTATGATCAAACTTACTCCTACAAATTGACCCGCAGATGTAAGATTCGTTAACGATATTAGAATCGTCATCCAAATAGGTATTCCTCCATCAACAGCCATAAGTCCAAAGGTAAAAGAAACTGGAATATATCCTAATGTAATAGGAATTCCTTGATGGACTCCTTTTAAAAATTCATCTTTACTTATTTTTCTTTCAGAAACTGATGGATTATTTGTTATATTAGATAAATGATTCAAAATTTCACCTTCTTCTTTTTCTCTATTGTAAATAATAACTTGCAAAAAATCTTATTACCACTTTTGATCTAGTATCTCTTCTCTTTTTCTTTGAAATTCTTCTTCACTCAATAAACCATCTTCTTTTAATCTTTGAAGTTTCCTTAATTTTTCTTCAAAATCAGTATTTGACGATTTTCTTAAGCTATTTGTTGAGTCTGTTGAGTCTATAGAAACTTCCCAACTTGAAATCCCTTTTTCACTAAAAGCATTATAACCATTACTAACAGCAATTGTTAAAGCTATAATAGTCCAAAACAATCCAAAAAGTCCAAAGGTAGGAATTACTATCATTATCCCTATAAACACAAAAACAATTCCTATAAAAAATCCTAATAATGACTGTTGTTTTCCTGGCTTAACTTTGATTTTTCTAAACATATTTTCATCTCCTATTCTATTTACTATCCTCTTGCCATATTATATTATATTTTATAAAAATTGATAAGACCTTTTATTCCAATATTTCCAAATTTGTAAATAGCTTTAAATAGACTATACATTTTAGAAATACACATCTTAACAATCTTTTTATTAATTAAATTCCTTTGTTCTTCTTAAAAAAAGTATGAACCAAATTGTTAATACTATTCCTTTACAAACGCTACTCATACTAATACTCCACCAAACGCCTTGTAGTCCTAAAAACGTATAATTAGATAATATTAATGCTCCTGGAACCCGAAGTACATTAAATACAATACCCACCAATGCTGGAGGAATAGAATTCCCTAATCCATAAAAAGCTCCAGCAGTTGCTATTTCTATGCACATAAAAAGCTGAGATATCCCCAAAATTCTTAGGTATCTAGTTCCTTCTCGAATGGCTTCCATATCATCTGGAATAAATAATCGAAAGATAGGAGTTGCACCTATTGTAAGTAAACATGTAGAAAAAGCACCTATTGTACCTACAATAACTATTGCTTTTCTATAACCTTCTTTGATTCGATCAAATTTTTTCGCCCCATAATTTTGGCCTACAAAAGCACTTAAAGCCGTAGAAAAACCTCCTGCGCTCATCCATGAAATAGCTTCTATTTGTGAACCAACATTTTGAACTGCTATAGGTGTAGATCCCCATTTTGCTAATATTTTTGCTATCAATACTGCCATACCAGAAAAGAAAAGCTCTTGTAACGATACTGGTAGTCCTAACTTAAATATATGTTTTACAAAATGTACATTCGGAATTTTAAATATGTTTAAATTGGAAAAGATTAATATTTTATCTTTACATACCTTTATAAATATCAAAGTTGGTATAAACTGTGCAATAATGGTAGCTAACGCAGCTCCTTTAATCCCCATTTTAGGAATAGGTCCAAAACCAAAAATCAATAGAGGGTCTAATATTATATTACAAATCAACCCAATTGAATTGATAATAAAAGGTGTCAAGCTATTACCAAATCCATTAAATATTCCAGCAAAAACAGGATTTATAAAGAAAAATATCATTCCTAAAGATACAATAACAAGATAATCTATAGACATTTTCACCACTTCAGCATCATCCAGTCCAAAAAATCCAATGACTTGGTGTCTAAATACTATCAGAAATATTGAATAAAGTATAGCTAATATTACATCTATTTGTAATGTATGTACAATAAATTTTTTAACACCTTTCATATCTTCTTTTCCATAGCATTGTGCAACTCCAACTTCTGCCGCTATTTTCGGTATTAATAGTAATGCTGCTCCAATCCATATAAAAAAACCTGCTGTCCCTGCTGCTGCAACCGTTTTAGTTCCTACTCTACCTAACCATATCATATCCATAAAATTGTACGCCATTTGTACAAATGAATTTGCCATAATAGGTAACGCTAATTTTACCATAGCTTTTGATATACTTTCTTCTGTCAAATTAACTTCCCTAGCCATATGTTTTCTCCTTACTCTACCATATTTTTATTTTCTCTGACAAGAAAATATCTATATTTTGCAATAAAAAAATCCCCTATGTACGAGGAGATACCTTCGTATTACTGATTATATATTTCTGCTTTAAAATTGTCAATTTTTTATTTAATTGTACCTTCTATCATACCTTAAATAATGCAATAATCGAGATCCTTACTAGTACAATATCCTTTTTATACAATAACAATTTATTGTATTATATCATGAATCATTATACGATTTTAAGACAGCTATTGACAATATATGCTAAATAATTTATATTTATATTAATTCATATAAATTATACAATATAATGTTTATTAAATTAGGAAGGAAATATACTTTGAATTTAGATTATTTAAAATCATTTTATTGGGCGGCAAAAAGTAATAGTATCTCTACTGCTAGTGAAATATTATATATTTCACAACCAGGTCTTAGTATGCAAATTAAAAATCTAGAAGCAGAATTAGGTTGCGCCTTATTAAATCGATCGAATAAAGGTGTATTATTAACTTCTGCAGGTGAAATTGTTTTTGATTATGCAAAATCAATCTTTGCACTAGAAGAAAATATGCTTACTAGTATTAAAGATTTAGAGAATAAGAAAAATATACTATCTATCGCTTCTTGTAAAAATTTTGGCTCCTATTATTTAGCTTCTCAACTTAAAAATTTTAAAGATCTTTTTTCATCTGTAGATATTACCATCGATTTGTTCAATACCAATGAAGTAATTGAAAAAGTATTAAATTATGATTTTAATATTGGTATTATTCTAGGTTCATCTCATCAAGATCATTTAGAAGAAATAGAGTTTTTTAACGATCGATTTGTCTTTTTCACTCATATTTCTTGCCCTTATGATACATTAGACATAGTAGACCTACCTAAAATACCGATTTCTTTACGTGATAAACAATCTACGACCTATTCTATTTTGCAAACATTTGCTGAAAACAACGGAATAAACATAAATGACTTTAATGTACTACTCTCTAGTAATTGTATAGAGATTGTTAAAGCAGCCGTATTAAGTGGATGTAGTCTAAGTTTTCTTCCTCAAAGTTGCATTCAATTTGAGTTAGATCATAATCTTTTAAAAGAAGTACATCTTACTAATTGTAAAACAGAATTAAATCTTCAATATCACTATTCTTTTATTAAAAGAAAACAATATGAGCTCAATCTTTATGAAAAAAGTTTTCGAGATTTTTTATTGTCTTTACAAAAATAAAATACAAATTTTAAAAAGCCCTCTCTATGAGGGCAAAATAATTATAACCATTTAATTAAAATTATATGATGTTACTATTTTTTCTCTACCTGTTATTTGGTCTGTATAATATTCATAATTACATATTCCTAAATAAGAACCAGATATATTATATACATTATCATACCCCATATATTGTAATGCCATCACTACATTATAACTTCTTTGACTAGAACGACAATGTAAATATACAGGAACATCTTTAGGAATTTCATCCATTCTTTGTCTAAATTCACTCATTGGAATATTCATAGCATTTTTTAAATGTCCCATTTCATATTCTTGTTTTTCTCTCACATCTATAATACAAGCATTATTTTCTACTAATTCTCTCACTCTCGTAACAGGAACTTGTTTAAAACGACCATGTAATATATTTAAGCCTACTAATGCTGCAACATTCACAACATCTTTAGCAGTACCAAACATAGGAGAATAACACAACTCTAATTCTTTTAAGTCTTCTAAAGTTCCATTCATCGTAATCATTGTAGCAATAACATCAATACGTTTATCTACGTTTCCTTTGCCGATTGCTTGTGCACCTAAAATTCTTCCAGTAGGCACTTCATAAATTAATTTAAAATGCATAGGATTACTTTTTGGCATTAATCCTACTTTATCTCCAGGAATAATATATACGAAATCATAACTAATACCTGCTTTTTTAGCTGCTTTTTCATTAAGACCTGTAGATGCTGCATTTAAATCAAATATTTTTATAACAGAAGAACCTATCACACCCGTATTTCTAGCTGGAATATTATAAATATGATCAGCTGCAGCTCTAGCTTGTCTTTGAGCAGGACCTGCAAGGGCTAATCTACATGGCTTATGACTCAAACGATTATAAACTTCAATGGCATCCCCTACAGCATAAATATTTTTATCATTAGTTAAATAGTTATTATCTACCTTTATACCACCTGTTTCACCAATTTCAAGTCCTGCTTCCTTTGCTAAAGTCGTTTCTGGTTGAACACCTATAGCCATAATAACAGCTTGTGCGGGAATTTTCTTACCTGATTGTAATATAACTTCATCATGAGTAATTTTTTGAACTCCATCACTCAAAATAAGATTGATTCCCTGATCCATCATTTCTTTATGAAGAATTTGAGCCATATCATAGTCAAAAGGAGTCATCACCTGATTTTCAGTTTCTATTAATGAAACATCAATGCCAGCTAAACGTAAATTTTCAGCTACTTCTAATCCAATAAATCCACCACCAACAACAGCAATCTCTCTTACATCTTTTTTCTTAATATATTGATTTAATTTATCAATATCCACTACATTTCGAACAGTAAATACATGAGGATTATTAATTCCTTCTATACAAGGTAAAATCGGATTAGCCCCTGGCGAAAGAACCAATACATCATATCGTTCCTCATATTTCTTTTCAGTTATTAAATCTTTAACTACAATCGTTTTCTCTTTTCTATTAATTGTAAGCACTTCATGATTGATTCTAGCTTCTATATTATATTTTGTTTTAAATGCATGTGGATCCATTAAAACCAAATCTTCACTATTTTCTACTAATCCACTTAAATGAAAAGGTAACGCACAATTAGAAAAAGATACATTAGGTCCTTTTTCAAACATAATAATATCCGCAAATTCATCTAATCTTCTCGCCCTTGCCGCTACAGATGCTCCACCTGCTACCCCGCCAACAATTAAAATTCTTTTGTTCATTTGTAATACCTCCTAGTAAGTGAAATATATACCATGCTTAAAAGCCTTTATTTGCTTGTCAATACTTTAACATTGTAAATGTTATATTTTCTACAATCTTCCTACATTCAATTATATAAGATAAGCATTTTTTTGTATAATAAAAATTTATTATGATATATAATATATTTTTATACTACTTTATAACTAAACCTTTACACTTAAAGAAATTAGTTCCAAGGTAAAGGCTTAGTTGAAACTTGAAAAAATATTCTTATTTTCATGATACTTTAGGATATACAGGATTATTAGGATTATCAAAATCCGTTGAAATATATTCATAAATATATTTTTCTGCTTTAATTCCCATATTCCTTAATCCTTCATTTCCAAACATTACGTTATATTCCAGTATATAAAAATGATTATCTACTACTGCTATATCAAAACCAGCGTGATTAATATCTAATGTTGCTGCAACTTTTTCAACTAAATCTATAGCTCCTGAAGGAATATCGGTATAATCATAACTCGCACCTTTTGCAATGTTATTATGAAATTCTCCTTCCCTAGCTATTCTCCAGTATGCACCTATAACCTTATTTCCCACGTATACGATCCTTAAATCTCTATCTATGGGAAGCTTTTCTTGAATATATAAAATACTATTATCATTCATATACTTTTTTAATTCCTGTCTGTCTTGTATAAGAAAAACTCCTCTTCCCATAGAGTTTTTAATTTCTTTTGCTACCAATGGATAACCAAATTCTTCTTCAATGTTTTCTATATCCACTTCATCCCTACTTAAAATTTTTGTATAGGGTACATTTTGAGAAAAAGTAGTCCATAAAGCTCTAGTAGTTTCAATCTTATTATGCCCTAATTGATACGTGCTAATATTAGGAAATATTTTCTTTTTTAATCCATAAACCAAAGAATTTACTTGCCAATATTCTGGAAACAATATATAATTTGCCCCTTTGACTTTATCAATTTCTTTAAACATATTTTCTGGTTTAATATACGTTACATTTGGTATTCCTAAAGTTCTAAAAGGATCAAAAGTAATAAACATAAGTTTCACCACCTTATAAAGATATCAAAATAATTTTACTACCACAAAAAGTGTTTTTCAATACTTTTTTTTACAAATAATCAACCATATTTATACAGTAAAAAGGACATACGCATTGGTATGTCCTCTTCATTTTTCTATTTTAAATTCCTATCTTATCAAGTTCTTGTAAATTATATTGTTTTATTATTCTCATCAATTTCAATGGATATTGTGAATCCGTTGCATAACCAGATCTCTTTAAGGCCCAAGCACCTTGAATATAGTCATACATTACATCTCTAAAAGGTTGATATCTTTCCTTTTTAAGCAAAAAATCCTTATGATCAGACCAACTTTCTTCCACATTACTATATGCTCTAAACTTATCGTCAACACGATAAAGTTGTCCCTGATATTCTTCCGATGTATTCGATATAACAGAACCGGCTGTTCCTTCACCCTTTATTCCAAAAAGATTCAAAGAAAGTTGTCCGCTATATTTATCTACTGGAACACTTTGTCCCCAACCTGTTTCAAGTATAGCTTGAGCTGTTTGTAAAGCAGCTGACATCCCTGTTTTTTTCCAAGAATTTTTAGCCAATCCAACAGCAAGTCCCATAAATTTATCTTTCTCAATAATAGGTTTAGAAGTATAGATTTCACCTAAGTATACTCTAATTGGAAT
>JAAYSE010000216.1 GCA_012524135.1 Candidatus Epulonipiscium sp.
TAATTTCATTTGTGCAATGGCAGCCATGGCACCAATAACAGCAGCGGCTCCTCCCATATCACTTTTCATATCAATCATGCCTTTAGGAGGTTTGATGCATAAGCCGCCACTATCATAAGTAAGTCCTTTTCCTATCAAACCAATCCTTTCTTCCTGATTTGCAGGATCCCCAAAATAACGCATCACAATTAATCTTGGCGGATTTTCTGATGCCCTGGCTACAGAAAGATACGCTTCCATGCCCAATTCTTGAATCTGATCTTCATCAAATACTTCTACTTCAAAACCATATTTTTCTCCCGTTGCCTTAGCTTGATTCGCCAACTCAATAGGAAGCAATACATTGGCAGGTTCGTTAACAAGATCCCTAGCAAATACCGTTGTTTCCCCTAAAATCCTTCCCTCTTGGCAAGATATTTCCATGGCTTCTAAATAATTTTC
Source organism: Candidatus Epulonipiscium sp. (assembly GCA_012524135.1). Lineage (GTDB taxonomy): Bacteria > Bacillota > Clostridia > Lachnospirales > JAAYNZ01 > JAAYNZ01. The sequence continues at coordinate 442 of JAAYSE010000216.1, forward strand.
TTCTCTACACCAGATATGAATTTCTTGAATACTATTTTCCTTTTTATCCGCTTGATAGCGATCAAATTTATAATTAGCTAGGATCGAAATTTCTGCTATAATCCGAGTACTTGTTTCCACAGAAATAACTTTACTAATTCCCATAGGCTCTAGAAGAATGCATTTTGCTTTGAGTCGATTTCCTTCTTTTATTACCTTTGCTACCACTTTTCTTAGCTTTTCTAATGTGAAATCTTCTTTTTTCCCAAGACCGATAAGAATAAACTTATTGGGTTTTGCTTCTCTAGGTAAAATAAAAGACTCTACTTTACCAAACTCCCATTTAAATTCTTCTACTTTTGTAAGATAATGCACCATTTCTTGTATTTCTTCATCTTCAAAAGAATACGTTTCATCTTCGTATAAGCCTATTACTCTCGTATCGCAACTTTGATCCAAAGACTTTATTATTTTTATTTCCATTGAATTATCCTCTCCTTTATTTTTTTATTGTCTGATGCACATTATTTTATCCATATAGAGTTTCTTTTTACATTTATATCTTGATCCATTTTTATTATATATAGGCTCTTGGTTTAATTTTGTGAATAACTCTCTTATATTCTTTTCTATTTTACTATCTCAAAGAAAATATTGCAAATAAAAACAGAAAAAAGCTAGTGTAAGGTAATTTCCCTATTTCTTACTATCTTTCTTTAATGTTTGGTTTTATTTCTCTTTGAGGACTTAAAAGACCCACGTTTAAAGTGTGATTACATCCATTCCAAGTGCATAAGAAAAAGCACATAATTGGTAAGATTACGTGCTTTTATATTAAGTGGTTTTTCTTTCAATTAAACTTATTGGTAAAATATTTTCTATCTTTACATTTCTTTTTTCTATTTGATTAATGATTACTTTAACAGTTAGCTCTGCCATTTCTTTAATTGGCTGTTTAATGGTTGTTAAAGGCGGAACTATTAATGACGCCAAATTAATATCATCATATCCTACAATTTTCAAATCTGTAGGTATTTTTTTACCAATTTCATTTGCAACATATATAATTGATGCTGCTATCATATCACTACTGGCGAAAATTCCATCTATATCTGGATTCTCTTCAAACAATTTATAAGCTATTTTTTCATAACTTTTATAGATATCTAATTTTGCTTCCTTTATTACATAATCTACATTTTTTTCAGTTACAATATCTATAAAAGCTTGATATCGTTTATTAGCAGGCGTATTAATTTCTAAAGGTCCGCATATATGTGCAATCTTCTTACAACCCTTTTCTATTAAAAGATTTGTAGCTAATTTACCTCCATAATAGTTATCAGAAGTTATAAAAGGTATATTATTATCAAAATTTCTATCAATAGCTACTATAGGAAGCTTAGAATTTAGATAATCAGAAGTATCCAAGGTATGGCTGCCAATAATAATGCCATCTACCTGATTCCTTTTAAGCATTTCTACATAATCCTTTTCTTTAATACTATCTTGATAAGAATTACATATTAAAACTTTATATCCTGCTTGGTAAGCATAATATTCAATAAAGTTTGTTAGCTCAGAAAAAAATGGATGGGATACATTAGGAATAATAAGTCCAATAATATTAGATTTTTTCCTATATAATGAGCGAGCCAATTCATTAGGCTGATAATCTAATTTCTCCATAGCATCATATACTTTTTTTCTTGTAGCCTCACTAATATAACCTCTATTGTTTAAAACTCTAGAAACTGTAGTAGGTGCAACACCTGCTACCTTTGCTACATCTTTTATGGTTGCCATAAACTAATTCATCCTTTAATTTGCAATATTTATATATTATAATTATTTTATCACATTAACAAAAGACTGTCTATTTTATAAATGTATTTAATCTTATATATCAGTATGTAAAAACACTATTGCATATTATTTATATTATATATTCAACAAGATCTCCATTTTCATCAATATAATCAATTTTAGACTGATTCGTTTTTAAATCTATAAACAAGGTACAATGTTTATCATTCTTTTCCCATGCAAGTTTAATTTCGTCATCAGGACAATTCATGACTTTAAATTCTCCATTGAATGCAGGATATTCATTTCTAAATCTTATAAGTTTTAGAAGCCTTTTAACTACTTCTCGTTCTAATGAGTCTTTTATTTCTTCTATAGTGTAATTATGCCTATTAATTGCACGTCTTTCGCCAGTTTCTTTTAAACTATCATAATCATTTTCTCCAGCCAAAAGTCCTACATAATATACTTGAGGTATCCCTGGGGAAAAAAACTGAATAGCTCTTGCTGCTAAATATGCATCGTCATCAGAATTAAGAGCAGAATAATAAGTACAATTGATTTGATGGACATCAAATCCATCCTTATCTTTATGCTCTTCTGTTAAAATCAGACTAAGCTTTGCCCCTCTTTCAACACATTTATCAACTACTTTTCTGGCTTCTTTTGTATCTATTAAGTCATCCAAATCAGGTTTAACTGGTATTCCATCATGGCAATCAAGGGTGGTAAATTGCTTACTTGGTCGATTTCTAAGATAATCACATAGTCCTTTACTGGATTTATTCATAAGAGTTTCTAATACAGTATAGGGCAGAATAAAATCATATATCCAATATCCATGATCTGATAATTTATATTGGGTTTTATAATGGGCATGAACCTCTGGAAGCAGCTCAATACCTAAGGAATCTGCCATATTTTTAATCCAGTCCATGAACTTATAAATTTCCGGTTCCACAAAAAAACAACTAGTTCCTAACTTTTTGATAACATATCCTACAGCATCCAATCTTACTATTTTCACACTATTTTCGCTGAAATGCTTAAAGAAATCTGTTAAAATTTGTTTCGTCTTTTCAGAGCTTATATCAATATCAATTTGTTCAGAAGGATCCTCTTTGCCAAAAGTTGTCCAAACTCTTTCTACTTCACCCGTTTCTTCTATTGCAAAGATAGAATAAGGTTTTTGCCTTCTCAAAAACATCTTATCAATATCTTCCTGGACGGGTTCTCCATCTTCCCAAAGCTTATCTAAAGTAATAAAAATGTCAGCATACTCTGACTTCCTCCCTTTTTTCAAAAAATCTTTGAAGTATTCCGATTGCCTTGATATATGGTTAACCATTAAATCTAATAATACATCAAAATTTTTTCCTATATTTTTAATATCTTCCCAAGTCCCAAACTTAGGATCTATTTTAAAATAAGTAAGGGGCGCAAATCCTCTATCCCCTGAAGAAGGAAATGGTGGTAAAATATGAACTCCACCTTTACATATGTCTGAAAAGTATTTTAAAAGCACTTCATTTAAAGTTTTCAAATCTCCCCCAAGAGAATCAGGATACGTAATAAGCTGTACTTGATTTTTTAATCCCATTAACAATTTCCTCCTTTAGCTAATCTTCGATTATAAATTATATATACTTTTTATTTCTTCAAGCTTTGGTAATTCAACAACAGCCCCCGTATGCTTTAATTTATAAGCGCTAACCGCAAAACCTAGCTTTATAGACTCTTTTATATTATTCCCTTTTACTAAGGCAGCATAAAACCCAGACCAAAATGCATCCCCTGCCCCTGTAGTATCTACAACATCAGTAGCCAAAGTATTAAATTTTATAATTTCTTTTCCATTAGATACCAATGCTCCATCTTTTCCAAGAGTCATTATTACAAACTTTGCACCTAAATCCAAGAATTTTTTCACCTGGTTATTCGGTGTATCTTTTCCAAATAATCTCTCTGAATCATCTTCTGAAGGCTTTATAATATCTACCTTATTTATAATTGATTTTACGTATTCTACTCCGTCTTCTTCTCTTTCCCATATCATTGGATGATAATTAGGATCAAAACAAATTAATACATTATTATTTCTTGCTACTTCAATCACCTTTTTAATTGTATTTCTTGAAGGTTTTCTAGAAATAGGCCAACAAGAGAAATGTACTATTTTAGAATTTAATATTGCTTCCTCTAATCTATCTGTATATTCCAAATGATAATCTGCTTCTCTATAAAAAATAGGTACAGGAGTACTTTTACTTTTAGTTATAAGAACCATACTAGTTGCATAATTAGTTTGATCGATACAACCAATATTAATTCCTGCTTTTTCTAAATGATTGATCAAAAACTTTCCCAATCCATCATTTCCAACAGCTGATGATACTAAGGAATTTATCCCCAATCTTCTTACATTCATTGCAATATTTGCCGGTGAACCTCCAAAAAATTTATTAAAGGTATCACATTCAAATTCATCACAATAATCTGATGATATCATATCTACAAGTAATTCCCCTACTGTTAAAACGTCATTTTTTCTATCAACAAATTTAATTACATCATCAAATTCAAGCATCCATTTCTACCTACTTTCTTAACTCCATTTAAAAAGAGCACACACGTTAAACTTTAGTTTTCTCCCTTATTATTCGATATTCCGCTTTTTAAATACTATAATTTTATTTTTTTCTTTAGAAAAAGCCTTTATTTTAATAGCATTTTTACAGAAATTTTATTAATGTCTAAAAGAAATAAAAATTATCCCTATGTTGCTTATTTTATTGAACCTTGTAGTACTCCATTAATAATGTGTTTTTGTGTAAACAAATAGAATAATATAACAGGTACAATTGTAAGAATTAAACCAGCCATAGCTAACCCATAATTAACTGTATATGTCCCATAAAAATAATATGTTGATAATGGAAGAGTTCTTTCTTTCGCTTCAACTAAAATTAATGAAGGAAGAAGGAAATCATTCCATATCCAAAGTACATCTAATATAGCTATGGTCATAGTTGTAGGTTTGAGCAATGGAAATACAATCTGCCAAAAGGTTTGCATTATACTGCATCCATCTATCATGGCTGCCTCTTCTAGCTCAACAGGAATGCTTTTTATAAACCCATGATACATAAATACGGCCAAGGCAACTCCAAACCCTATATACATATATATTAAAGTCCATTTACTATTTAACATTCCAAGAGACCCATATATATTAACCAAAGGGATCATAATTCCTTGGAAAGGAATAATCATAGAAGCCACAAATATGAAAAACATGATTTTATTAAACTTCCACTTTTTTCTAACCAATATATAAGCTGTCATGGAAGAATTTATAACAATTGCTATAACACTAAAAACTGTTACAATAAGAGAATTCATAAATGCATGGGAATAATTCATCTTTGTATAAGCATCGATATAATTTCCTAAGTTGTAGGTTTTTGGAAGATTTAATGGATTGGAAACTATATCTACTCTGTTTTTGAAAGAATTTATTAATACTAGCACAAAAGGAAAAACATATAGTACTAAAATAATACCAACTATTATAGTTTTGATTAGACTCAAAATGTTTTTTTTCATATTAAGCTTCCACCTCCATCTTTTTACTAAAGTAAACTTGAATCAATGTTACTACAGCAACAATTAAAAATAAGAAAAATGCCTGTGCCTGCCCTACACCGTAATCCTGAGATAAAAATGCTTTATTGTATACTGTCATGGATATCAACTCTGTACTCTTAAATGGTCCACCCTTTGTTAAAGCTAAGTTAACATCATAGACCATAAATGTTCTTTGCAGAGATAAGAATATACAAACTGTAAAAGAAGGTACTAACATAGGTAAGGTTATATTTATCATTCTTCTGAAGTTTCCAGCACCATCAATACTTGCTGCTTCAAGAATATCCTTAGGCACATTCATTAATCCAGCTATATATATAATCATCATATACCCTGAATACTGCCAAACTCCTACTATAACCAAAGTCCAAAATGCCTTATTAGGATCTGAAAGCCATGATGAGGATAATATTGGTATTTCAAATGTTTTCCCTAAATATACTAAAACATTGGAAAACACAAATTGCCATATATATCCTAACAAAACTCCACCTATAAGGTTGGGGGTAAAGAAACCACTTCTAAAAAAGTTTTGTCCTTTTACACCGCTGGTTAAAATAGAAGCCAATAAAAAAGCAATAACATTAGTCAAAGTCACAGTAAAAAATACATATTTTAAAGTTAATAAAAAAGAATTGAAAAATGCTTTATCTTTAAATACTTCTAAATAATTTTTAATTCCAATAAATGAATGGTTAGATGATATTCCATTCCAATTTGTAAAAGTTAAGTATATACCAAATAAAAATGGCAGAATAATAACAGTGAAAAATATAAAAGTAGTAGGACCTGCAAATAATAAATATATTTTTAGTTTATCTACGAACCCCTTTTCCCTATCCATATTAACACCCTTCCAAAAATATATAATTAACTACTATTTAAATAATGGATAAGCAGCATTATTGCTTATCCATTATTTATTTCTTACGTAATAATATTATTTAACGTTTTTCCAATAAGTTTCTACCTCTTCAATTAATGCATCTCTATCAATTATACCTGCTAAATATTTTTGCATGGAAGCACCTACTGTTGACCAGTGATCTGCTGGCATTGTTGTCATAAATTGAATTGTATTACCACTAGTCATATACTCTTTAACAGACTTCGCTAAAGGATCTTTTGGTTCTAACGTAATGTTTTTAAACGCTGGAATTATATTTGCTTTATTTACAACTGCATCTTGACCATTTTCATTATATACAAGCCATTCTAAGAATTTCTTTGCGGCTGCTTGTTGATCTTCGTTGTTGTTTTCTTTATCAATACCAATATATTTTGTTACTCCAACTGGAATTCCTTCATTACCATAATCATCAGCATTATCACTTATAACTACTGGTACAAATCCAAATCCTTCTTCTCTTTGTGCAAATTCATAAATTTGTGGCCATGTCCAGTTACCCATGAACCAGAATCCTACTTCTCCTGAACCCATAGCTTGTTGGTTAGCTTCATAAGTAGCAGCCAATGGATCATTTTTATACATATTGTATTCTTTCATCATATCAAATGTATCCATTAAACCATTGAATTGCGCATTGCTAGCTAAATCAATTTTTCCTGTTTTTAAATCTTCAAGAAAATTATTAACTTTTACAGAATCATTAGATTGTGCAGCATAAGATATTGATATAAAGTGTCCTGCCAAAGACCAGTCCATAGGAGATATAGCTAAAGCTTCAAACCCAGCTGCTTTTACTTTATCAAAAGCATCTTTTAGATCTTTTCTTGTTTTAATGCTTGCCGGGTCAACCCCCGCTTTATCTAACACTTCTTTATTATAGATAAACCCAGCTCCTTCAACTGCAAACGGAAAAGCCATAATTTTTCCATCAATTGTAACAGTATCTAGAGTCTTATCAGATGCATCTGCAACCCACTTTTCGTTACTGAGATCTAAGAATTTATCAGCAAAATTAGGAATATCTGTTGGGTCTAACATTGCTAATGCTGGTGCATTACCAGATGCATACATAGTAGATATTTTTTCAAATGGAGATTGTCCTGCAGAGGCAGGTACAATTTCTACTGTAATATTAGGATTGTCTACAGTAAAAGTTTTTGCAGCTTCTTCTAATTGAGCTTGGATTTCTCCTTTTGAGTTAAGCATTGTAATTTTAACTTCTTTTGCTTTATCTGTTTCTGTAGATTTGCTTTCTTGATTATTTTCTACTTGTTTTGTTGTGTCTGATTGCTTACCTGTAGAATCTTGGGTCCCTTTTGAACCACAGCCCGCTAATAACCCAATTGCCAGTATGAGTGACATTAACATAGATAATAATTTAATCTTTTTCATTTTTACCCCTCCGTGTATATTCAATTTGATTTCCATTTATTATTTGGAAATCTTAATTACAATTTCATTATACTCATATTGATTCCGTATGTCAACCGTTTGATATATATAATTTCTATTTTATTTTTTATGTTAACGTTTGACATATGTTAATTATGTCAATTAATTTATTTTTAATGTATAGTTTATATACAAAATAATCACTTTTAAATCCATTTATAACACAATTATTGCTAAACCCTAATTCTTGATAAAGAATCTCTAGGTCTTTCTATCATTTTCCTAATTATTTCTTTTGTTTCTTCGCCTAATTGCTAAATTTCTTTATTACCATGTTCGATGAATGCAATACATCCTTTGTCTTTTCATTCAACTTTTTGATGGCATCTTCTATCCTCTTAATAACATTGTTAATATTATGAATTTTCAACTAGTTTATTATCATCGATTTATCCAAAACAAAAATATCGTAATTTTGGTCACAGCACTTACTGATCCCCATGATTTTTAGATAAGACTGTTCTAATCTTATGGAACTTTTTTAATTTAATTCCGTCTAAAGAAATAGATCCATGTAAAATATTCATAAAAAGAAAGGATGGATATAATGAATAAAAAATTAAAACATATAATTCCCATTACAATGGCTGCTATCATCGCCGCAAGTATACCAACA
>JAAYSE010000044.1 GCA_012524135.1 Candidatus Epulonipiscium sp.
AATCACTTTTTCACTATGTGGATCGATCATGGAGAACAACCAGAGCAAGAAAAGTATGAATATGTTCTATTACCTAATAAGACTGTAGAGGTAACCAAAAAATATGCTCAAAATCCAGATATTGTAGTTTTGTCTAATACAGAAGAAGTACAAGGTGTACAAGATACGAGTTTAAATGTGACAGGTATTAATTTCTGGACAGATACCAAACAAAAAGTAGGTAAAGTAACTTGTTATAATAAAGCAGCTGTGATGTTGCAAGAAAAAGAGAAAACGATTGATATATCCGTATCTGATCCTACGATGGAAAATAGGGATACTATTGAGCTAGAAATAGACCAAGGAGCATATAAAGTACTTTCGAAGGATGATAGAATTACAGTACAACAATTGGAGCCAACTATTAAGCTATCAGTCAATGTAAAGGATCTAATATTGCATTCACCGTTAAACCTTTTGAAAGATATACATTGATGGAATATACAAAAAAATTTAATGATATACAAGCTCATTGGAGTAAAGAAAGTGTTGAAAGAATAGGGGCTAAGCATATATTAGATGAAATGAGTCCAAGAGATTTTCGCCCTGATCAAAAAATTACTAGAGCAGAATTTGCAGCGATACTAGCAAAAAGTTTATATAAAGGGAAAGAAAAGGATTTTCATCATTCTTTTAAGGATGTAGGCGTGAATCAATGGTATACAAAATATCTTAATATAGCAACGGAACTTGGTTTTATTCAAGGAACAGGCAATTCTTACTTTGAACCAGAGGGAGAATTAACAAGAGAAGCATTAGTAGTTATGTTAATGAGAGCTTATCGGTATACGAATGGTGAAAAGGTAGATAGTAACGAAGAAATGCTTAAGAAATTTCAAGATGTTGATAAGATGAGTATCTGGGCTAAGCAAGAAATAGCTTATGCGTATGAAAAAGGATTGGTTTATGGTGTTTCTGCTAATGAATTTGCACCACAGCAATTGGCAACTAGAGCACAAGCGGTTACCATGTTAGATCGTTTATTAAATAATTTATATAAATAATAATGTATACCTATTTTTCTAGTGATTAAAAGTATTGAATATTTGATTATTTTAAAGTTATTTGAAAAATGTTTTTTCTTATTTAGACAGAGAAAGTTGTTTGCTCAAAGGAGAAAAACAACTTCCTTTGTTTTATTTTACAATATTTACAATAGTATAGAAAGATAGTATCAATAATAGAGTGAAATCACGAAATATTTTAATAAAATTTATTAAAAGCTAGAGACTTTTTACATAATATAGTGTATTATAAATATAATATTATTGAATATAAACAAAATAATGGAAAGGGGGAATAAAATGAATATTTTAATTGCTCCTGATTCGTTTAAAGGAAGTTTATCGGCTCAGGAATTTTGCGATATTTCAGAAAAATCAATCCTTAAAGTATATCCGAATGCGAATATTAAGAAAATTCCTATGGCAGATGGTGGAGAAGGAACCGTAGAGTCTTTGGTATTTAATACGGGAGGAAAAATTTTATATCAAGATGTCACAGGTCCTTTAGGAAATAAAGTGACAGCTGCTTTTGGAATACTGGGAGATGGTAGTACGGCAGTTGTTGAAATGGCTAATGCTTCTGGCTTGCCGTTAGTTCCTAAAGAAAAAAGAAATCCGATGTATACGACTACATATGGTACAGGCGAATTAATAAAAACAGCTTTGGATCAAGGGTGCACTCGTTTGATTATGGGGATTGGTGGAAGTGCTACTAATGATGGTGGAGCTGGGATGTTGCAAGCTTTAGGATTTAAATTATTAAATGCAAAAGGGGAATCGATTCCTTTCGGTGCGAAAGGGTTGTTGGAACTAGAAAGCATTGAAATGAGTGAGAAAGATCCACGTTTAGATGAGGTAGAGATACGGGTAGCTTGTGATGTAGATAATCCCTTATATGGTCCTAAGGGTGCATCTTATGTATATGGTCCACAAAAGGGAGCAACAGAAGAAATGTTGCCACTTTTAGACCAAGGATTACAGCGATTTCATGACTGTATTCAACGTTTTTTGGGAAAAGAGGTTGCTCATATTCCGGGAGCAGGAGCGGCAGGAGGATTAGGAGCTGGTTTATTGGCTTTTCTTAATGGAGATTTGGAGTCAGGATTTACAATCATTCAAAAGGAGATTGGATTGGAACGTATTTTAGAGACTCATAAATTTGATTTAGTGATTACGGGAGAAGGACAGATGAATGATCAAACATTGTATGGAAAGTTACCTGTAGGAATTGCAGGTGTAGCTAAAAAATATAATTTACCTGTAATTGCATTTGTAGGTAGTATTGGAAAAGGTGCTGAACAAGTATATGAGGCAGGAATTGATAGTATCATCAGTATTGCCGATGGTCCTATGAGTTTGGAATATTCTATGGCGAATGGATCTGTTTTATTAGAAAAAGCGGTAGAAAGATTTATGAGGACAATATACGCATTAAATAAAGCATGGCTTAAATTTTTTGAGCAAGTTCTGGATGAATTATCTAAAGACAATTAGGTTTATGATCCTGTAAACATAAAAAGGATGTAAGACTGTTGTCTAGATAAAATAAATTTTAAATAAGGGGGAGTTTTTTATGGTTCAAGGTCCTATGTTATTAGTGATTTTATTCGTAGGTATTATTTTCATTGTTGTGGCTACATCGAAGTTTAAATTACATCCCTTTATTGCTTTATTAGTGTCCGCTTATGGTATTGCTTTTGCGGCAGGAATGAAACCAACGGAAATAGGAGATGTTATTAGTCAAGGATTTGGTGGAATTTTAACTGGTATTGGCGTTGTTATTATTTTAGGTACGATTATTGGAACTATTTTAGAGAAATCTGGAGCAGCTATTACGATGGCAGATACCGTATTAAAGGTTGTTGGAGAAAAACGTCCGGGTGTAGCGATGAGTATTATTGGTTATATTGTATCTATTCCTGTTTTTTGTGATTCGGGTTTTGTTATTTTATCATCGCTTAAAAAATCATTAGCAAAGCGTAGTCAAGTTTCGGCGGTGATGATGTCTGTTGCTTTAGCTACAGGTTTATATGCAACACATACTTTGGTTCCACCGACTCCGGGTCCTATTGCAGCAGCAGGTAATTTAGGGTTAGAAAATCAATTGGGATGGGTTATTTTACTTGGATTAGTGATTTCAATTGTACCTACAGTAACAGGATATTTATGGGCTGTAAAAGCAGGAAAGAAGTATAAATCAAAAGAAGATTTAGAAGCATTAGAATTAGATCATGATGAAATACGAGAAAAATATGATAAATTACCTAGTGCATGGAAGTCTTTTGCTCCTATTCTTGTTCCTATTATATTAATTACATTGGGTTCTATTGCAGCTTTTCCTACGAAGCCTTTTGGAGAAGGCGGATGGTTTACACTTTTTGCATTTTTAGGTAAACCTATCAATGCTCTCTTTATTGGATTTTTGTATAGGATGTATAGGATGATGTAGGTATAATATTTTTGCTATTACTTAGCATTTAGACAAGGGGAATTGTTTTCTGTTAAAAAGGAAATAGTTCCTCTTGTCTTATTTTATTTAGTTTTTTGTAAATAGTTTTTTATCTTTGGAAGAGGAATTGTAAAATATTTACTATTATATAAACAATATGATA
>JAAYSE010000001.1 GCA_012524135.1 Candidatus Epulonipiscium sp.
AAAGGGGCTGTAACGAAATAGAGACTATAATCTAGTTTCTAGGAGCGAAAGCTCCTTTTTTTATGATCTAATATCTTTTCATTTTAAATATTTAAAAAACACGACTAAATCGTGCTATTTTTTAGATATTGGGCGCACTTAAAAAGAACTCTTGTGATTTTTGTGTCTTCTAGTGTAATACTCTATGCTTTTTAGCGTGGTATTTTCGTAGATTGTAACCTATTAGCACAAGCGCAATTTCTGTTTGTACTCCTTTTTTTCCTCGTCGTTGTATTCTTGTGTACTCTGAGTTAGATTTTAACTCTCCAAATGCACCTTCCACTTCAATTGCACGACGGACCCTTAATTGATAACCTTCATCGCTTTTAAGATTTTCTTGAACCGTTTTCTGCATATCAAGTAATACTACGTCTTTTCCTATTGTTTTAGGAACCTTGTCTTCTTTATAGGATTCCTTCCAATTACTATGATGGTAGACTTGAATAATTCTAGGGTACAAACCTTTTCTATTTTCATAGTCATGAGAGTAGTTATATACATGGCCATCTTCGCTAATTATTTGGTCATGCGTTGATTTCATATTTTTTATATTGTATTTTTGTTTCTTGAATTTACTCTCGTTTTCTTTTGTAAACATATGATATTTCATTGTTAATGACATTTTGTGTTCTAAATTATACATATAGTTATCATAGCTTCCATAACCTGCATCTGCGACAGGCTTTTTAGGATGAAATCCATATCTATAATAGAAGGTATTAAAAAACGGTATCCAGGTTTTAGTATCGGTAGGATTTGGATAGACGCCATAATGTAAGATATATTCATCACTAACACCTATTTGTATATTATAGTAAGGTTTAAAGATGCCCGTTTTATTATAATAATCTTCCTTTCCGTGCATAAAGGTGGCGTCATGATCTGTTTTTGAATAGCTATTTCTATCGCCACAAATTTTAATATGATTTTCATAGGTTAAAAGTTTTTCTTTGAAAGCATTGAATTGTTCGTGATAACGCTGGTGAGGCGTCTTACGTTTACCCTTGCCATGAACAAATTCAATCTTTAATCGATCTACTTCATGTTCTAGAACATTACATATCATTTTCAAATCATCAATTTGATAAGTATCTTTAATAGGAAAATTAAACTTAAATAAATTATTGATAGAAAGACAAGACTTGCTTATATTTAAATAAAGCTTTTCTCGATAGTTTAAAATAGATTTTTTCCAAACAAACGTATATTTATTAGCATTCGCTTCTATCTTAGTTCCATCAACATAGATAACATCGGTATTAATATTTTCTTTTTGAATTAAAAATTGATTAATTGCATAAAATATATCATCAATGGATTCAGTGAGCTTTTGATCAATGAACCTTTGAAAGGCCATAAAACTTGGTTTAATACCGCCAGATAAATACATAAAACGAATATCAACCCGGCAAGCCTGCTCAAGTTTTCTAAGACTTCTAATATTCTCCATAAATCCAAAAAGAATCAGATGAAGCATCACTTCTGGATCATAATCTTGGCGACCTTTTGAAGAAGTTTTAATAAGTTTAAATCTCCTACAACTTCTTTAAA
>JAAYSE010000004.1 GCA_012524135.1 Candidatus Epulonipiscium sp.
ATACAGAAAAAGGAAGTATGTGGGATATTTTTAAAAAAAATGAAAAACCAAAAATAAATGCGGCTGTTTTTGGGGTAGATGAAGATGGGACAAGGACCGATGTTATTTTTATAGCTAGTTTTGATACAAAAACGAAAGCAATTAATCTTCTTTCTGTACCTAGGGATACTCGAATTGAGCTTACGGAAATGCGTTGGAAGGAAATGCAAAACAAGAATAGTTATTATGTACCCCGAGTAGTAAAAATCAATGAAGTTCATGCCTATGCAGGAAAAGAAAATCGAAATAAATATTCTGTAGATGAATTAGAGCGATTATTAGGGATAGAGATTGATCATTTTGTAAAAATAGATCTCGTTGCATTTCGTAAGATTGTAGACGAAATCGGTGGTGTAACCGTAGATGTTCCACGAAATATGTATTATAATGATCCTATTCAAAATCTATATATTAATTTAAAAAAAGGAGAACAAACTTTAAATGGTGCTCAAGCAGAAGGTTTAGTCCGATATCGTAAAGGATATGCAGAAGGAGATGTCGGCAGAATTAAAACACAGCAGCTTTTTTTAAAAGCTTTTGCAAAGCAAGTGTTAAGTGAAAGAAATATTATCCGTATTACGAATATTATCCGTACGCTTTATGAATATGTACAAACGGATGTAGGCTTAGATGATATATTACAATATGCAAAATATATTAATGATATTCAAGTAGATAATATTCATATGGAAACTTTACCTGGAGAAGGAAAGTATATCAAAGGAACTTCTTATTTTCTACCCGATGAGACAAAAATGCAAGAACAAGTAGCACGATTATTTTTAGAACCATCCGAAGAAGAGGAAATAGAACAAAAAACGGTAAAAAGCAGTAAAGAATACGCCATAGAGGTTCTTAATGGTGGAAGTGTAGGGGGTCTTGCTACACGAACTCAAAAAAAACTGAAAGAAGAAGGATATACGGTTACTTCAGTGGGAAATTATGATAAAGAAAGACAAGAAGCTACAAGAATTATTGTAAAAGAGAAAGGAATAGGAGAAGACTTAAAGAAGTATTTTAAAAAAGCTCAAGTAGAAGTAAATCCACAAAGACTTCCAGAAGGCGTTGAGATTCAAATTGTATTAGGATTAGAAGAAAAATAAAGGGACTTGTTGATGTTATGGAGTGAAGAATAAGGGAGTGAATACAGGATGAGAATCAAGAGCAGATGGAAAGGTGTTATAGCATTGTTATTGGGAATTATTTTGGCAGGAGGTCTAGAGAACGTAGATCTCCTAGCAAGTTCTCAAGGGGTCTATAATATTCTTCATGAAGAAAAAGAAGTAGAAACTCTTACTAGTGGTGTTACTTATGAAAAAAAGAGACGCTTTACTCAAGATGGTTGGTTAGATATTCATGTGATTACAATGGATATGGACAATCCTAATGTTAAATTAGATGTTTTAGATTCTACCAAAGAATTTGGACTTCGGGAACCATTGAAGGATTTAGCACAAGGACGAGGTGCAGTAGCAGGAATTAATGGGGATTTTTTCAATATGTCAAAAAATCCAGCAGATCCTATTGGATTAACAATTAAAGATGGGAAAAAACAAGGCATTAGTAATTATATGAATTATAATCAAAATGTATATGCTAGTTTCTTACTTCCCGAAAATGGTTTTCCTTTGATTGATTGTGTTCGTGTTTATATGAAATTCTATAATAATGGCAATTCTTATATTGATTTACATGGAATGAATAGAGTAACTTATTTTGCAAAACCTGTATACGTAGATAGCAGTATAGGACTTAATACGGCTCAAATTGATAAAAAGTATCCTAATTTGTATAAAATTGTAGTACAGGGCGATAAAATTGTACATATTTCAGCTAAGGGTGAAGTGGTTAGTATACCGGAAGATGGATATGTTATTATTATGGATGAAAAAACAGCTCAAGAAAAATTATCTTTTTATGCGGTAGGACAATCTGCTCTTATTGATATAACCTCTTCTATTGATCTGGATCAAATGGAAACGGCGATTAGTGGTGGGGGAAAGATTCTTCATCAAGGACAAGTAGTTGCTCCAACTTCAAGTGTAGTGGGAGCGAATTATAGACATCCACGAACTTTTATAGGCATTTCGCAAGATAGAAAAAAGGTGATGTTTTTTGTTATTGATGGACGAAGCCATAGTATTGGATTAACGCATAATGAAGCGGCTTCTATAGCAAAAGAATATGGAGCTTATGATGCAATGCATTTTGATGGAGGTGGATCTACTACTATGGTCGGACGACCATTAGGAAAAGAACAATTAGAAATACTGAATACATTATCGGATGGAGCTTCACGGAAAGTCGTGAATGGAATTGGTATTTTTAGTTTAGCACCTCAAGGGAGTTTGACAGGGATGCATCTTATATCGGATACGGAAAGAGTATTTCAAAAAACAGGTGTACGCTTTATTGTAACTGGATATGATCAATATTATAATCCAGTACCCCTTTCTTTGGATCAAGTGATTTGGGAAGTAGAAGGAGTAGAGGGATATTGGAATGGATCTGTATTTTATCCTGAAACTTCTGGAATGGGGAAGATTACAGCTCATATAGGAAATGTATCAGCAACCACAACAATTACAGTGATGGATGAACCGATCGCATTAGAAATGAATCCTCGTTTTATAAAAGTACAACCAGGACAAAAAGTTTCATTATCTATTGTAGGACTAGACAAGGAAGGCTTTCAAGGAAAGGTGAATGGACAAAAAATTCAATGGAAGGTAGACCCATCATTAGGAAAAATTGAAAATGGAGTTTTTACTGCAGGTATAGAGTCGGGTCATGGACCTATAGAAGGACAAATGGGAGATAGGAAAGTTTATGGATATATTACGATCGGGGATCAAAAAAGTTTAATAGATTCGTTTGAAGAAATAGGAAATGCTCATGGTATCAGTTATCCTTCGTACGTAAAAGTGGGAGGAGGTTATCAGCAAGACAAAGTAAAAAGTGGAAAATATGCTATTCAATTACAATATGGACTAGAAGAAAAGGAAGAAACTCAGGCCGCTTATATAGAATTTTTAAAACCTATATCCATTCCAGAAAAACCGATTGGATTAGGTCTTTGGGTTTATGGAGATGGACAGGGTCATTGGTTAAGAGGTCGTATTCAAGACCAAAAAGGGAAGAGTTATACCATTGATTTTGCAGATCATATTGATTGGACCGGTTGGAAATATGTAAAAGCTACCCTTCCAACAACAGTAGAATATCCTATTTCTTTAGAAAGAGTATACATTACGGCATTACAAAATGAAATCCCTAATGAAAGCAGTATTTATATGGATGATTTGTATGCTATTTATCCCACGGAAATATCAGACTTAGCTATTCCAGAAAATACTCCTTTTCAAGATGCATTACAACACTCTTTATCGGATGAACAAAAAGCTGGATTTGATATTACGGTCTTTGGTAGTACAGTAGGTAAAAATGCTCTTTTAGATCAGGTAATAGAACGTAAAATGATAGAAAAAATGAAAGAAAATGCCGCTCTTAGTATTTTCGCTGGTTATACAGATATAGCTGGATTCCCGAATGATCATTTATCACATATTTGGAAAAATCAATATCAAACTCAATCGTATCAAAATGTAAAAGTTATTCAATTAGCTACCTCTCAATATGGACTTCGAGCTACTTATGCAGATCAATGGAAATGGTTAAAACGAGATTTATTAGCGGCTACAGAGGATCACATTATTATTGTGACTAATAAAAACCCACTAGATCCTATTAATGGTTTTAAAGATTCTTTAGAAGGAGAACTTTTTCATAAGATTTTAAAAGAATATAGAGAAAGAACAGGAAAGAATATTTTTGTTATTAATGGAAGCGGATATGAGTGGGGCAGTAAACTTCATGAAGGCATTCGTTATATGGATGTAAATGGATTATTTTATCATGATATTACAGATAAAATTTTAGATTTAAATAAGCAATTTGTAGTACTCCGATTTCGCGTGGAGGGAAAAAATATTTCCTATGATTTTGAACCCTTATATGTAGAAAATGAAGGGAGGAGAATAGATTGAAAAAGAAAAGAAATTGGATAATAGGAATAGTAGGATTTGTTGTGTGTGCTATTTTATTTTTCCCTCTAGAAGGGGTATTAGGTGAGGCGTTTGATCCAGGTAGTCAAAATGATCCATTAGTTTCAAAAAGTTATGTAGATCGTAGAATTAATGAGATTTTAAGTATTGTACAAGGAAAACCAACAACATCGAATCCAGATATATCTCTTAATAATGAAGAATTACTAGAACAGGTAGATCTTTTAATACAGTTTCGTTTAAAAGAATCAGGTATAACATCGAATCAAGAATCGGATACAGTTACGGAGGTTCAAGAACATACCTATGAAGTAGTAGAAGCAAAAAAAGGACAAAAAATTATTGGGGAGCAAGGAACAGAAATTATTTTACGTAGTGGAAAAGCAGTGGCTATTGCTAGCGAATTAGGAGGTTTACAGGACATTACAGCAGGATCGGATGTTCGTCAAGGCAAAAGTATTCCTCAATATCATTTGATTCTTATTCCACGTGCAGATGGGCGAGGATTTGAAATGACTGCAGATGGATGGTTAATGATACGGGGTAAATATAAGGTTAAATAAGGTATTTGTTTTTAAAAATCATTTAATATATAAGGTTTAAATGATACGATAAGGTTATATGAGGAGAGGATAGCCATTGGATATTTGTAAAGTCATAATTCAAAATGTAATCTTTCCTGGAATGGAAAAGATGAAAGGGAACCAAATTCGAAAAAAATTAGTACAATTGCAAAAAACCGAAAAATGGACATTCAAAACCCATCAATATTATCAAGTGCAATCATTAAAAAAATTGTTATTCCATTGTATTCATCATGTACCAGCATATCAACCATTTATATCCTATCAAAACGAAATAGAAGAAAATCCTTTACAAGCACTAGAAAAATTTCCAATTTTGACAAAGAAAGATTTTAAAAAGGATCCAGAAAAATATAGAACCATGGGTGTCAAATCTGAAGATTGTATTGCTAATATGACGGGTGGATCAACAGGTGAACCTATGCACTTTGATATTGATCGTGAAACGGTAGAATGGTATGAAGCAGCACGTTGGCAAGGTTTAGGTTGGAATGGTATAGAAATAGGGGATCGGAGCATTATGTTATGGAATTCCCCTATTGAACTTCAGCATTTTCATTTAAAAAAATATCAATGGAAAGAAAGATTTCTAAAAAATCGTTTAATGATTCCAGCGAGTGATCTGAATCCCAAAAAGATGGTTGAGTATGTGCAATTAATTAATAGATATCATCCTGTTTATCTTTATGGATATGCTTCTTCTCTATTTCAGTTTGCTCAATTGATGGAGCAACATTCTATTCAATTCAATTTTACATTAAAAGCGGTGGTATCTACTTCAGAAAATTTATATGATTTTCAAAGAAGGACAATGGAAAAAGTTTTTCAATGTCCTATTGTAAATGAGTATGGGGCACGTGATGGAGGGATTATTGCTTATCAATGTCCTAAAGGTAGTATGCATTTAACAATGCAAAATGGAGTTTATGAGGTCGTGGATCTAAAACAGAAAAAAAGAGTAAAGTATGGAGAAAAAGGAAGTTTGTTGGTTACAGATTTACATAATTATGTAATGCCACGCTTGAGATATGAACTGGGTGATATGGTTTCTATTCAAAAGGAAGAATGTTCTTGTGGTATAAATACACCTATCTTAGCTAGTTTAGATGGTCGTCTCACCGATACATTTATTGCAAAAGATGGAAGCTTAATAAATGGCGAATATTTCAATCAATTAATAAGGGTTAAAAAAGGCATTCAACAATTTCAGTTCATTCAACATACACCTCAAGAAATAACTTTAAAAATTGTCAAAGGAATGGCATTTTCAAAAGAAGAGTTAGAAGATGTTATTTTCCGTATTAAGGAACGAATGGGAGAAAAGAACATTCATATTGAATATGTAGATCAGATACTACCTTCGGCTTCCGGTAAGGTCCGATATGCTATTCGTGAATATGATTTAGAAAGTTAAGTGTTAATAGGTAAATATAATGGATAGATATTATTGAGTATTCGTTTTTATAATGATATATTATAGGTATGTGTATAAGGATAGATTTTTGGTATAAATAATTATTGTTATCTATATTTGTATAGATAAAATTTCTAATAACATTAAAGGAGAAAAGAAATGCGTTGGATAGCTTTAGCTTTATATTATTTGATTGCAAGACATTTACCTGCTTCTGATGCTTGGTATTCTCTAGGATCTAAGAAGATTCGTCAAATTCTTTGTCGTCAGATCTTTCCTTATGCATCGAAAACTTGTAATATTGAACATGGCGCTTTTTTTGGTTCTGGGAAAAATATTACAATAGGAGAACGTTCTGGTTTAGGGTTAAATTGCAGAGTACAAGGTCCTTTAACTATTGGTAATCATGTAATGATGGGACCGGATGTTTTGATTTATACTCGAAATCATGAAACAAAGGATACCCATATTCCTATGATGGATCAGGGTGATGGGGATACAAAAGCAGTAGTTATTGAAGATGATGTATGGCTTGGGGCACGAGTAATTATTTTACCAGGAGTTACGATTGGAAAAGGTTCTATTATTGGAGCAGGAGCTGTTGTTACGAAAGATGTAGAACCTTATTCTGTTATGGGAGGAAATCCAGCTAAAGTAATAAAAAAACGTAAATAGATGGATAAATAAAATTGACAACTTATGGATCTATGGTACACTAAAAAGGAAATTGTAACAGTTGAAAGAAGGTTGGATATGAAGAAGAAAATTTGTATTTTAGGATTAGGATATATAGGATTACCAACAGCAGCTATGTTTGCTACCCATGGGCATCCAATTACAGGAGTGGATGTAAATCCAGAAGTGGTACAAGCCCTTAATCAAGGGAAGATTATTATTGAAGAACCTTATTTAGATATTATGGTACAAGCAGCCGTAACATCAGGTAACTTAACAGCATCTACGGAACCAACAGAAGCCGATGTATTTATTATTGCTGTGCCAACCCCTATGAATCAAGATAAGACAGCTAATTTAACTTATGTAAAAGAAGCTGCACAGTCGATGTTACCTTATTTACGAAAAGGGAATATAGTAGTATTAGAATCTACTTCACCTCCAGGTACGGTAGAAGAAGTTTTAGTGCCTATTTTAGCTGAATCAGGTCTTGCAATTGGAGAAGAATTATTAGTAGCACATTCACCAGAACGAGTGTTACCGGGTAAGATTTTAATGGAATTGGTACAAAATAATCGAATTGTAGGCGGCATTAATCAACAATCTTGTGAAGCAGTCAGGGATTTATATCGAACTTTTGTTAAAGGAGAAATTTTCTTGACAGATGCAACAACAGCTGAAATGTGTAAATTAATGGAAAATACTTTTCGAGATGTCAATATTGCCTTAGCCAATGAATTGGCTAAAATTTGTGAAGAAATGAATATTAATGCTTGGGAAGTTATTCAACTAGCCAATAAGCATCCCAGAGTGAATCTTCATCAGCCAGGACCAGGAGTAGGAGGACATTGTTTAGCTATTGATCCTTGGTTTATTATCGAAAAACAACCTCAGTTAGCACAAATGATTACATTAGGTCGAAATATTAATGATAGTATGCCTAAGCATGTTTTGAAGCGAACAAAGGAAATTATAAGAAATATCGATGGGAAGAAAAAAGTAGTAGTTTTAGGTGTTACTTATAAACCAGATATTGATGATATGCGAGAAAGTCCATTACTTCAATTCGTTTCTCTTCTTGAACAAGAAGAAGATATAGAAGTTGTTGTTATAGATCCACATGTAAAAGAATGTCCTCATTTAGAAAAAGATATTTGGAAGGCTTTTAATAATAGTCATTTGGTTATTGTTGGAGTTCATCATAGAGCATTTGCTCATTTGGATTTTAATCAAATGAAAGCAGTGATGAAAGTACCTAATATTTTAGATACACGTAACTATTGGGATGAAGAAGAGCTATCTCAATTAGGTTTTCATTATTATTTATTAGGGAAAAAGAATGGGGAGTAATCGAATGAAGAAAGTACTAATGATTGCCTATCAATTCCCACCTATGGGAGGAGCAGGAGTACAAAGAACAGCCAAGTTTGCTAAGTACTTACCTAATTTTAATTGGGAGCCTGTTATTTTTACCCGTCAGGAAGTAAAAAGTCATTTACAAGATTCTTCTTTAATGAAGGATGTATCTAAGGATCTTACCATTATTCGTACAAAATCATACGATATACGTGAATGGCCAGGAATTTTTGGCTTAGGAGGCAAGTGGCTATCAAGAAAATTTTTATATCCAGATGGAGAAAGAATATGGCAGGTTTTTAATCAAAAAATAGCAGCAGAAATTATACAAAAAGAAAAAATTGATGTGATTTATACAACTTCTTATCCTTATAGTGATCATCTTTTAGGATTATATCTTAAAAAACAATTTCCGAATATTCCTTGGGTGGTTGATTTTCGTGATGAATGGACGAATAATCCATATATATTAGATATGAATTATTCTAATTTTCGTATGAAAAAAGAGAAGAAAATGGAAAAGGCAGTTATTGAAAATTGTGATTTTTTTATTACGAATACACCTATTATGTTACGAAATTTTAAAGACGATTATTCCTTATTGCAAAAGAATAATTCTTTTGTCATTCCTAATGGATATGATGAAGAGGATTTTATTGGTTTACAAAGAAAGGTACCATATAATGAAAAGATGATTATTACTTATACAGGTGCAATGTATGGAAGAAGAAAGCCAGATTCTTTTTTTCAAGCACTTCAAGAATTAATACAGGAAAATAGTATTTCAAAGGATAAGATAGAAGTTCGTTTTATTGGAGAATATGCAAAGAATCTAAATGAAAAAATAGTTCAATACGGTTTAAAAAAGGTAGTCAAAGTACTACCTTATATGAAGCATCGGGAGAGTATTCAAAAATTACTTGAATCGGATATATTATTATTGATTATTGGTGCAGGGCCTGGTGCAGAAACTTTTTATACAGGAAAGGTTTTTGAATATCTAAATACCAATCGTCCTATTTTAGCTTTAGTACCTGAAAAAGGGGTAGCAGCTCAATTACTTCGAGAGACACAAACGGGTTGGATAGCAGATATTCAAGATACTTCAAAGATTAAACAAAATATTAAACAATTATATCAAAAATGGAATAACAGGGAAGAAATGATTACTCCAGATAGGAATGTTATTCAACAATATGAAAGAAAGATGTTGACAAAGAAGTTGGCTCAAGTATTAGACTTGACTCAACGAGATTTATAGGAAGGCAGCGATCAATGATGAAAGTAATCCATCTTATTAGTGGTGGTGATACAGGAGGGGCAAAGACCCATGTTATCACTCTTTTAAAAGAGTTAAAAAACCATATGGATGTTATGTTGGTTTGTATGATGGAAGGAGAATTTGCAAAAGAGGCCCGCAAAGTAGGGATTCCTGTAACAGTCATTGTCCAAAAGCAACGCTATGATTTATCGATCGTAAAAGAACTAAAAGATATGTTAAAGAAAGGTAAATATGATATTTTGCATTGTCATGGAGCTAGGGCAAACTTTATTGCTGCATTCCTCAAAGTTTTTATCTCCATACCTATTATAACAACAGTACATAGCGATTATCGTTTGGATTTTACAGAAAGTTTATATAAAAAGTGGATCTATACGAATATTAATGCGATAGCTTTGCGACAGCTTCCTTATTATATTGCTGTAACAGAAAATTTTAAACGATTATTAATTAAAAGACATTTTAATCCAGATCGGATTTTTGTTACATACAATGGGATTGATATGAACACTTTGTTGCCTAAAAAAGATCCAGATTCTTTTTTACGGACTTATGGACTATCTTATGACAAAAGCAATATTTATGTTGGGAGTGCTGTACGTTTACATCCCGTAAAAGGGATTGATATTTTATTGAAAGCTGCTTGTAGAATTATTCAAAAACATCCCAATGTTCACTTTTTAATTGCCGGAGATGGTGAAACAAGAAGTGAATATGAAAAACAGATCCATCAGTATCAACTAGAATCAAATGTACATTTATTAGGTCACGTTCGTGATATATATTCTTTTTATCAGATGATAGATATGCATGTTCTTAGCTCTTATAGTGAAGGGTTTCCTTATGTTTTGTTGGAATGTGCAAGACAAAAAAAGGCTACGATTAGTTCTGATGTAGGAGGTATTCCAGAAATGATAGAAGATCAAAAATCAGGGCTTTTATTTCCAGTAGGAGATGTAGATCTTTTAACTACGCATATTGAAAATTTAGTTTCCAATCCTGAAAAACGAAAGGTTCTAGGAGATGCTTTTTATCAACGAGTACAAGAGTACTTTTCAGCAGAGCAAATGGTAAAAGAACATATGAATATCTACAGCAAAATAAGAAAGGAAGTTAACGATGAAATTTATCGATGATAAAGGAAAAATATTTGGTTTCATTAATGTAATTGATTTAATTGCTTTATTGGTGTTACTTGTACTAGTTTTAGGTATTGGCTACCGTGCTATTACTAAAAAAAGTACATTAGGAGGTAATTCGGCTTCTGAACAAGAAATTATTTATACTGTACGAGCAACAGAACAAATTCCACAAATAGCGGATGGGTTACAAGTAGGAGATCAATTATTTGCGAAAGGAAATTTTGTAAATGCAAAAATTACCTCTGTAACGACTGAATCTGCAAAAGTTTTTGTAGAAACAGCGGAAGGAGAAATAAAGGTAGCAGAACATCCTCAATTGCAAGATATTGTTTTTACCATTGAAGCGACTGTAATTCAAAAAGGTCCTATTTTAGAAATAGGAGGACAAGAAATTCGAATAGGAGCACATCATTGGGTAAAAAATCAAACAACGCAAGCGTCTGGATTGATTGAATCTATTGAATTTATAAAGAGGTGAGTAAGATGCCAATCAAACTAACAGGATATTTTTCTAATAGTTTTATTGGAAAATGTGTGTTACTTTTATATTTTTGGTATCATCAAAGTCGATGTAAAAAAATTATAACACATTGGCAAGAATGGAATCGACAAAGTTGGTGTTATAAGAAATGGCATTCTTACATTGAAAAAAGACCTAGGTATTTACAATCGTTTCTTTTTCAATGGAGTCAAAATTGGAATAAAAAAATCTCTCCTTTTTTGGACAAGTTTCATTATATAGGAACACAAAGTTGGATAGTATCTTGGTTTATAAAAGGGAAAAAAACATGGGAACAAACAGCATGGAATGTAAAAAGATGGTTTGTTTTTGGTAGTTTGTTTTTTGCTATTGGAGCTATATGGAAAGGAGCTTTGTGGGTTTTTCTTTTACTTGTATTGCTAGTTTTAGGTATTTTAATTTTATATGATTATGAAAAAACTACTTTGTTATTAGCACTTTTTGTATTTATTGATTTTACCATGAGAAGGTTTGGCGGTATCCTTGGGAGCATCTGGGATGAACTATTATTGCTTGGATGTATTATATTATGGGGATATAAAATGGTTATGAACCGAAAGGAATCTTGGTATAAATGGACTCCTTTAGATATTCCTTTGTTTTCTTTTATTGCTTTAGCCATAACACATGTGAGTTTAAATGCATTAGATTTGCATGTAGGTATTGAAGGATTACGAGCTATGGTTCAGTATATGCTTTGGTATTTTCTCGTCATTCAATTACTTCGTACTAAAAAAGGTGCTAAACAGTTGTTTGTTACCTTAGTATTAGTAGGAACTTTATTAGGACTGCATGGTGTATATCAATATATAACAGGGGCTGAAATGTTAGGAAATTGGGTGGATAGTGTAGAGACGATTCGAACTCGTGCCTATTCTATTGTTTATAGTCCGAATGTTTTAGGGAGTGTTATGACTTTATTTATCCCGATGGCTTTATCTCTTTTCTTTGCAGAAAATAAGCTTATGAAAAAATTCTTATATTTAGGAAGTACAGCGATTATGTCCTTATGTCTTTTAGTTACATTTTCTAGAGGAGCTTGGTTGGGGTTCGCTATAGGAATTATTTTATTTGCTCTTATGAAAGATAAACGTTTTCTATTTCCAATTTTTATTGGAGGATTTTTAATTTATCTATTAGTACCTTCTATTTCTAATCGAATGATATATATGTTTTCTTCGTCTTATTGGGCTCGAAGTGCAGAGGGAGGAAGATTATATCGTTGGTTAGAAGGATGGGAAACCCTACAGGCTCATAATATATGGTGGGGTTTGGGATTAGGTCGATATGGAGGAGCGGTAGCCATTAATAATAAGTTATCTCCTTTTTATATGGATAATTACTATATGAAAACCTTAGTGGAAATGGGAGCTATTGGATTAGGACTTTTACTTTTGCTATTATATCAAGTTTTTATATGGGGATATCGTACGACACAATTGATTCCAGATAATCATGATAAAACATTAGTACAAGGAGCCTTAGCGGGTGTAACAGGTGTTATTATTCATAATTTTGGAGAAAATATTTTTGAGGTACCTACTATGGTCACTTACTTTTGGATTGTTGTTGCTTTTATAATGTTTATGAGAAATCAGTATGAGAAACGGTATGATGATATTGAAAATAAAAGAATGAATTGAAGAAGGGAACTTATATGAGTAAAGTATTGATTTCGGGATATCTTGGTTTTGGAAATTGTGGAGATGAATCAATTTTAATGGCAATTACTTCAAATCTTCAGCAACTAGATCCTGATATTCATATCACTGCACTTTCTAACAATCCAGAAATTACCCGACAAAATTATGGGATTGAAGCTTTAAACGCTTTTCATCCTTTGCATATTATAAAAGGCATAAAAAATACAGATGTGCTTTTAAGTGGTGGGGGTACATTATTACAAGATGAAACGAGTACTCGTTCGCTTTTATATTATTTAAGTATTATCCAACTAGCAAAATTTATGGGAAAAAAAGTGATGTTATATTCAAATGGTATAGGCCCCATTCATAAGTCGTATAATCGGAAATTAGTAAAAAAAATTATTAATCAAGTAGATTTAATTACATTACGAGAAGAATTATCAAAAAAAGAAGTGGAAAGATTAGGGATAACGAAGCCTCCTATTTATGTAACAGCAGATCCAGTTTTTACCTTAGGTAGTATTTCGAATGATGAGACAAGGACTATTTTACAAAAAGAGGGGATCCCACTAGATCGTCCCTTAATTGGAGTGTCTGTGAGAAATTGGAAGCAATCTCATTTGTTTATACCACAAATTGCTGCAATCTGTGATTATATTGTAGATTATCATCAAGCACATATTGTTTTTATTCCTATGCAATATCCGAATGATTTAACAATGAGTAATAAAATACAAGAAATTATGAAAAATAAAACTTATATATTAAAGAAACAATATCATTCAAAAGAAATATTAGGTATTGTAGGCTCCATGAAGCTTATTTTAAGTATGCGTCTTCATACTTTAATTTTTGCAGGGATTCAAAATGTACCTATGGTAGGATTTGCGTATGATCCTAAGGTGGATTACTATTTACAGGTACTTCAAATGCCTACGGCAGGTGATATTTTTCAGTTAGAAGTGGAAAAGGTACAAGAACAAATTGGTTATCTTTTTAAATATTATGATGATGAAGTAGATAAACTTAGAAAAATTTCTAAAAGCTTAATTCAAAAAGCTAGAAAAAATGATGAGTTATTATTAAAATTAATAGAAAAAAGATAGATTTACCATAATAGATTTGGCCATAGATTCATATAGTAATAATAAGAAGGAGAAAGATATGAGAAAAAAAGTCAATATTTTAGGAATTCCCTTTGATTCAATTACGATGGAAGAAACTGTTGACTGTATTTTCGATTTTTTTAAGGGAGATTCTTGTAAGAGTGTTTATACCCCTAATCCTGAAATGGTCATGACTGCTACAAAAGATCCAGATTTTGCACAAGTACTACAAGAGGGAGATTTAGTGATACCTGATGGGATTGGTATTATTATTGCATCGAGGTTGAGAAAAAATCCTCTTCCAGAAAGAGTTGCCGGATATGATACCGTACAAAATTTATTTCAAAAGATGAAAGATACATCTTATACGGTTTATTTTTTAGGAGCAGCTCCTGGAGTTGTTGAAAAAGCAGCAAAAAGAATGAAACATCAGTATCCAGGGCTAAAAATTATAGGTAGTCATCATGGCTATTTTCAAGAAAAAGAGGAGATAGCTATTTTGAACGATATTCAAGAAAAAAGTCCAGATCTTTTATTAGTCGGTTTAGGTTTTCCAAGACAAGAAAAATGGATTGCTAAATATAAGAATGATTTACCAGTAAAAGTATGTATTGGAGTTGGTGGAAGTTTTGATGGAATGTCAGGAAAAGTGAAGCGAGCTCCTGTTTTTTTTCAGCAAATAGGACTTGAGTGGTTTTATCGTTTTTTACACCAACCCTCTAGGTGGCGTAGAATGTTACAATTACCTAAGTTTTTATGGTATGTACTACGAGATACTTACATAAAATAAAAGGAGAAGCCTATGATTCAAAGGACGAAAAAAGAATTGTTTAAAGATTATGTATATATTATTGTTGGAACGACCTTGTTAGCACTTGCTACTAATGTTTTTTTTGAAAAACAACATTTGGTAACAGGTGGCGTTACAGGGTTAGCTATTATTATAAAGAATCTAACAAAATCAATTTGGAAAGGAGGAATTCCTTTATGGTTTACAAATACTCTAGTTAATATTCCACTTTTTATCATTGCTGTTTCCATTAAAGGGAAAGTATTTGGAGCCAAAACTTTATTTTCTACAATTTATTTATCCTTTGCTCTTTACATAACACAAAATATTATAAGTCCAACGCA
>JAAYSE010000045.1 GCA_012524135.1 Candidatus Epulonipiscium sp.
CCATATTCCGCATAAAAAGGGGACCCCATATAGATCCCATCCAACCACATTTGGTCAGGATAAATCTTTTTATGCCAGAATCCACCTTCTGTAGTACGAGGATGGGTTTTAAGTTGCTTTATTAATAACTCAATGGCTTTTTTATATTTTTCTTTTCCTGTTTCTCTATATAATAGAAAAAGAACTTTTCCATTATTAATATGATCCATATTGTATTCTTCTAAAGAATAACCTCGAATACATCCCTTATCGTCAATAAAAGTATCCATACTATTTTCTATATAATCATAATACCTACTATCTCCTGTAATTTTCCAAACTTGTTCCATTCCTTTGAAAATAACACCATAATCATAGGTCCATTTTTTATCTAATAGAGAAAATCGTTTCATCACACTATCCGAAACTTTTTGATACCACTTATTGTAGATTTTTTTCACAAAAACCCTCCTTGCTACTATAGAATACTATCTTATTCCTTTACTGCCCCCATAGTAATTCCTGTTACAAAATATTTTTGGCAAAATGGATAAATGAATACGAATGGCAGTACAGCTACAATGATAGCAGCATTTTGTACAGTTTTTGCATAAATCCCTTCACTAGACGCAGCTGCTAAAGATTGATCATCAATAATTAAAGATCGTAGTTTTACTTGGAAATTATACAATCTAGGATTTGAAATATAAATAGTAAAGTTAGTATATTGATTCCAAAATGCCACAGCAAAAAACAAACCAATCGATGCTAACGCAGGTTTTGATAAAGGCAATACAACTTTTGTAAAAATACCAAAAGGTGTACATCCATCAATTTCTGCTGCTTCAAATAAACTTCTTGGAATTCCTTCAAAGAAATTTCTCATTAGAATTAAATTATATACATTTAAACTAGCAGGTAATATAATAGCCCATAATGTATTAAGCAATTTTAAATCTCTCATAACAAGGTAGGTAGGTACTAAACCACCATTAAAAATCATCGTAAACAATAATAGATAACTAAAAAAAGTTCTACCTGGCATTTCAAATTGAATTAATACATACGCACCTATGGTACACATCAATAATCCTAAAAATGTACCCAATGCAGTAACATAAACAGAAATCAAAAATGGTTTATATAAAGCAGTTGTTGTAAAAATAATTTTATATGCTGAAAAAGATGGATTTTGAGGCCAAAGCCGCATACCATAACTACCTGATGTATCTAATGAATCAACAAATACTTTAATAATAGGTATAAGCATTGCTACAACTACAATAGCAAAAAATATAAAATTAACAATATGAAAAATAGTTCTTGCTCTATGTTCTTTTTTAAAACTAAATTTTTCTGCCATGTTATTTAGCCTCCTCTCTTATAATATTCCGCGTCCTCTAACTTTTTTACTTGCCCAGTTAGAAAATAGAACTAAAATACAAGAAACAACGGATTTAAACAAACCAACTGCCGTTGAGAATCCATAATCTGGTGCATTAGCATTTAATGCTAATCGATATACATATGTTTGAAGCACATCAGATACATGATAAACTAAAGGATTATATAATACGAAAACAGATTCAAATAAATTCAATACCTTAGCAAGGTTTAAAATGAGAACAATAATCACGGTATCCATAATACTAGGTATCGTAATATATAATGTTTGTTTCCATCTTCCTGCACCATCAATACTAGCAGCTTCATATAATTCTGGACTAATACTGGTTAATGTAGCCAAATAAATAATAGTCCCCCAACCAGTTTCTTTCCATTGATTAATAAAATAATAAACGGGTCTCCACCATTTTTCTTCTGCCAAGAAATAAATAG
Source organism: Candidatus Epulonipiscium sp. (assembly GCA_012524135.1). Lineage (GTDB taxonomy): Bacteria > Bacillota > Clostridia > Lachnospirales > JAAYNZ01 > JAAYNZ01. Next base: position 1,819 of record JAAYSE010000045.1, read on the forward strand.
GTTCTTTAATGATTCCTAAACTTAATAATACTTGATTTACAAATCCACCTTGGGGAGATAAAATAATCATAAAAATAGATGCAACAACAACCCAAGATAAAAAGTGTGGTAAATAAATAATAGTTTGAACCGCTTTTTTGATTTTTAAATTAACAATTTCATTAATTAACAAAGCGATTGAAACAGAAAGAAACATATTTAAAAATAGTTTAAATATACTAATTTGTAAAGTATTACGAAAAGCATCCCAAAAAGTAGGAGTACTCCATAATCTTCTAAAGTTATCCCATCCTACAAAGGTAGGTGGAGCAAAAGGTGTATATTTATAAAATGAAAATCGAACTCCTATCATAGGTAGGTAATAAAACAATATAAGAGCTACAAGTACAGGTAAAAACATAATATAAAAATATCGATATTGCCATATCCGAATAGCAAGATTGGATTTCTTTTTCATAGGACCCTGTTCTTTTGCCATAGGCGAAGCCATTTTTGCCATCTTTCACCATCCTCCTTCTAGTAATAACACCAATCAATGAAACATGAAAATCATAGGGGATTTAATTCTAAATCCCCTATGGAAAATCAAAATCACTCTACACTACTTATTTGTTTAAATCTCCAAGAATTGCTTCAATATAAACTTTACCTTGAGATTCATATTGTTCAATTGCTTCATCTACAGTAATCTCTCCAACTACTGCTTTTGCTATTACTTGACTCTTAAGTGTATTAAGTTCAGGTAAATTAGCAGCAATAACTTCAGAAGTTGTTGGAATTGGATCAATTACAGAATTAGCTTCAAAAATTTCTAAAGAATTAATAATTCTTTCATCAAATTCAATAGGATCATCAAAGTCAGTAATAGATAATTCAGCAGCATAAAAAGTTTTTTCAAATAATTTTTCAGGTGTTGCCATATAAGGTAATCTTTCTACTTTACCATCAGTTACTTTATAATGAACATCTTCTACCCCACGAGTAAATAGCATTTGACCTTCGTCGCCATCATGAGAGTATTCAATTAAATATTTGAAAATTCCTTCAGGATTTTTTGCATTATTTGTAATTACCATTGCAGTTGGTGGTCTTTCAATATATGTTGTCTCAGCAATAGGTGGTATAGGCATAACTTCACCTTCAGGATTTGCAGATTGTAAACTAGTTTCAAGGTTTACATTCCAATATCCTGCCCAGTAGTTAAATACTCCTACTTGATCTGCATAGAATTTATCACGACAAGTAGATGTCTTATTAGTAACAATTTCTTTATCTATTAACCCTTCAGCATATGCATCTTGCATTCTTTGAAGAGCTTCTTTCATTGCTGGTTCAGACATACCATCTACAAATTTTCCATCTTTTAAATAAAAATCAGGTTTTGCATCTTGGTAAAATTCTCGTAAATAGATATCATAAGGTGTTTCACCATTAATTAAACCAGCTGCAGTAATACCATAAGTGTCATTTTCACCATTACCATCTGGATCATCATTAGTAAAAGCTCTTAACATATCTAAAAATTCATCATAATTGGTAGGAACTTTAAGATTTAATTTATCTATCCAGTCTTTTCGTACATAAGTAATAGTACCATTTCCTTTTGCCATAGGGAAACCAAATAATTTACCATCCACTTTAAGTGCATCTACATATTGTTCTTTTACAATACCAGAAGCTTTTAAATCGGAATTTTCCCAAGCATCAGTCATATCCCATAAAGCATTATTAACAGCATATGTTGTATAATTACTTCCACCTAATTCAATAACATCTGGAATATCACCAGAAGCAAAAGCTAAGTTTACTTTTTCATAAAATTGATTATGGTCTGGTTTGATAATTTCAAGTTCAATACCCGTTAATTCTTTGTATTTGTCAATCAACTCTTTTTGTCCATTTTCTTCTGTTAAAATAGTTGTCATCATCACTTGAATCTTATCAGGTTTTTCAATTTCTACTTTTTCTTCTACTCCTTTTGAATCTTTTTCTGTTTTTGCTGTATCTTCTTGTTTAGTTTCTTGTACATCATCAGTTGATATCTTTTTCCCTCCACAAGCTGCTAAACTTGTGATCAAAACTGCTACCATAAGAAGACTAGCAATTTTAGATAAAAAATTCTTTTTCATTTTTTTTCCTCCCTTTTCATTTAACTAATCATTTAATAATGTTTTTGAGAAATTTGCATAATAATTATTATTCGCTTTATTTTTTTTTGTGCAAATATCTCTTTTCGTTAACAGAATAACAACTTTTTGCACAACCGTCAAGAATCATTTTTATATACAATCATACATTCCTTCATTCTGTTCAAGAAAATATAAATTAGTTCTTTACTTTTTATAAGGTATTCTCCCTCTTATTTTAAAACCTGAAAAATTGTATCTTTCCCTGACTTTTATGAAATAATGTATCCTTTTACATCATTTTTTACAAATAAAAAAGAGAATTGCCTATCTAACAAGCAACTCTCTTTAAAGAAAAATTTTATTTTATTCCTGCTCGATAATTATTTCTTACACCGGTAGGACTAGTACCACAAACTCTTTTAAATGCACGTCGAAATGATTGTGCGCTATTGTATCCTACCATACCAGAAATACTATTAATACTTAAAGTTTCATCTTTTAAAAGTTCTAATGACTGGTTAATACGTATCTTTTCTAAATAATCCACAAAATTAACTCCTGTTTCTTCTTTAAAAAGTTGAGAAAAATATCCTTCAGAAATATTAAATTTATTCGCTATCTTATTCAATCCCAGATTCGAATCCATATAATTGTCATTAATATATGTTTGTATAGTAGATATCAGTTGATTTCGCTGATTTTTTGTACGTGAATGTACTAAATCACATAATTTCATACATAAATCTTCAACAATTTCAAAGTTTTCTTTAATAGAGTTATTTTTATCAATTTTTGTAAAATCAATCAACTCTACAGCATTGGGTATCATAGAAGCCATTTTTACCATACTACTTTTTAAATCGGATATAAAGTACTTAGTCATACTAAGCGATAAGCTTCGTTGCAAAAAATTTTCATCATAAATTCGTTGCAAGATTGCTCTTACCTGTTTTCTATCACCCAAACGAACAAAATTAATAAAATGTTGTTCTAAATCTAAAGGATAGTAGTATGTATCACTATTTTTAGGAATGGTACTATACCAAATTAAAACATGATCTTTTACAATATTATAATTGATGGCTTCTGATGCTTGTTCATAACTTTGCCAAGTATTCATAAGGTCATAATAAATATCTCCTCCACCAACTATAATTTTAAACGAATACTCTTGCATTAATTCATAATTAATAGCCTCTATTTTTTGTTCTGTTTCTTCTATAAAAATCTTTATTTCTTCATTGGAACTTATGATAATACCTAATGCTTGATGGTCTGATTCATGAATTAATATTTTTTCTCCAAAATAACAATGAAATAAATTTTTAACAATAGCCTTATACATAGCCATTTGACGAATTCCTTCTTGATCAATATCAAAAATTGTATCCTCTTTATAAATTTGGACGTAGAGTACCAAAAATTTTTCATCGAATGAATTAACTTTTAAGTAATTTGCAATAGCATCTAATTCTGTTCGATTATAAATAAGCCCTTTTAGTAATTTATCTAAATATGCTGCATATAAAAAAGGCTTTTGTTTTTTAAGATTTTTTTGCAAATTAGTATTTTGTGATATTAATTGTTCCACACTACTTCCTATCAAATCAAGAGCATCGGGTTTATCTTGATCTTTAGATATATTATTTTCATCATCTCGGATAAAATCTTTTAATTGTTTAGCAATCATTAATAAAGGTTTGGAGTTTTTATAAGTTAATAAAGTTGCCACCACAATACCCATAAAAATAAAAGCTCCCATAATCATAATGTACAATTTTTGATAATAATCTAATTTAGTTAACGCTACCTTAGAAGGTAAAGCAATATAATAGTTCCAATCATTCAAATCCGATGTTACAGAAGTAATAATCATTTTCTCATTATTAATATCTCTGGAATAATAATTAATATCCGAAGTTAAATATGACTTTAAATTGGTATGAAGTAAATCAGGATTTTCTACAATAGCAACAATTGGCTCTTCATATTTATTTTCAATATAAATAAACCCACCTTCACGTAAATCAATATTTGAAAATGTGTTTATTAAATTCATTTTATTAAATTCTATACAAATAGCACCTGCGAAATCTTCATTATACGATAAAGGAATGGATTGTACATAAGTAATCATTTTACTTCCTTCAGATGTAAATTCATCAAAAGACAGAAAATCACCTTGAAAAGAATGATTTTCTAATAACTCACACCAATCAGCATATTGATCTGGATGATATTCTAATACCTGTTTGTAAAATAATGGTGTTGAATATAGCGTATCACAAGTAATAATATAATCTGAATTTTTTAAATAAACATAATAATTATCAATAAAATTTAAATTTGTTGTATATGATGATAACTGATAAATAATATCCTTTGCATCTAAATAAAATTTACCTGTTGGTTTCTTTATTTTTATCAATTGATTTAACTTTGGATTTCTTGCTATTTGATAAGACAAAGATTGAATCGTTTTTAACTCATGATCGATAGTGTCTTTTGCCTCATTTAACATAAACAGATTGGATTGTTTAATTTCATCACGTACAACGTCTACTCCTATGCTATACATATTTAATCCCATAATTAAGGAAATTAAAACAATACACAAATAGGATAAAATAAGTCTTTTTACGTGCTTATCATTGTATGTATTAAAATGATTGTACAAAGATATCTCCCCCGGCAAAGCAAATTTACTTTGTATCTTTCTAAATATAAAATCATTATTTAAATCGTCATTAAAATCCATTAAAAGTAAACATATGCATTTTCTTTCATCCTATCGTATTTCATTTTTCTATTATAGCATATAAGATCTTTTATGTCGAATATTTATTGGATAGATAAGATTTAGTTTTCCTGCTATTAGAAGACAAATATAACAAAGAATTTCTTGTATGATTATCCATAAATTTTACTTAACATAGCAGCTCCTATAATACCTGCATCATTTCCTAGTTCTGCTGCTACTATTTTTGTTTTTATTTTATCTGATCCATAAATTTGTCTTTCAACTTCTTTTCTTAAAGGAACCAGTAAATTTTCACCTTGAGCAGATACACCGCCTCCAACTACAATTACTTCTGGTTGTAAAACGTTAATAATATTTACTATTCCTACTGCTAAATAATGAATATATTGATTAATAACCTCTTGAGCGATTTTATCACCTTGTTGTGCTGCATCAAAAGGAATTTTTGCATTCATTTTTTGAATATCTCCATCCACTAAACGTAGAAGCAAAGATTTAGGATTTTTTGCGGCAGCTATTCTTGCATCACGAATTAAAGCAGTAGCAGATGCATATACTTCCCAACATCCTAATCGACCACAACTACATCGATCTCCATCCATTTTAATAACATGATGTCCCAATTCCCCACCGCCATGAAAACTACCAGAAACAATCTGACCATCTACAATAATACCACCACCAACACCTGTTCCTAATGTAATAGTGACAGAATCCTTATACGATTTAGCAGCTCCACTAATACTTTCTCCAAGGGCTGCACAATTCGCATCATTCTCTAAATATACTGGTACAGAAATATATTTTTGTAATTCCTTTCTCATACAAACATTATGAAATTTCAAATTATTTGCATACAATAATATACCCTTTTCAGGATCAGCGGTCCCAGGACTTCCAATACCAATAGAATAAATATCCTTTTCTTTTAATCCTTCTTCTTTCATTAATCGTAAACAAAGTTGAGCCATATCCTTCAATATTTCAGTATGCTCTCTTTCCCGTAATGTAGGAATACTATCCTTGCAAATCATCTTACCTTCTTCCGTTACAATAGCTGCAGCTATATTGGTACCTCCTAAATCAATGCCAATATGATACATAATAATTCCTCCATTCTATATTCATATTCTATCTTTTAATTTTATTGCGTTTTTTTTGAATATTCCCCATAACTCGATCGTTTAATTCTTGAGCTGCATTATACCCCATCTTTTTTTGTCGATGATTAATAGCTGCAGATTCTGCAATAATAGCAAGATTACGTCCTGGACGAATAGGAAGGGAATGACATACTACCTGATTACCTAATATCTCCATGTATTCTTCGTTTAATCCAAGTCGATCATACTCTTTATTTGGATCCCATACTTCTAATTTAATAACCAAATCAATACTTTGTTGATCTTTTACTGATTCAACACCAAATAATTCTTTAACATCAATGATACCAATACCTCTTAATTCGATAAAATGGCGGATAACTTCTGGTGAAGAACCTAATAAAGTTTGAGCAGAAACTCGTTTAATTTCTACTACATCATCTGCAACTAACCGATGACCACGTTTAATTAATTCTAATGCAGTTTCACTTTTCCCAATTCCACTCTCACCCATAATCAGGATTCCTTCTCCATATACATCTACTAATACACCATGAACTGAAATTCTAGGCGCCAATTCTACCCGCAACCAACGAATTAATTCTGCCATAAAATTAGAAGTTGTTTCTGCTGATTGTAAAATAGGAACTCCATTTTTACGAGCATAAAAAAGCATCTCAGGAAAAGGTTCTAAATCACGACATAAAATCAAACAAGGAATTTTAAAGTAAAAAAGTGCTTCTAATACTTGGTTTCGAAAAGAATCCTCCATTTTACTTAAATACGTATATTCCACTTTACCAATAATTTGTACTCTTTCCGAATCAAAATAATCATAAAAACCTGCCAATTGCAATGCAGGACGATTCACATCCGAATGAGTAATCTTAATATGATCTAAAGTAATTTCAGGGGTTAAGTTCTTTAAATCCAACTTTTTGATAACCTCTTTTAAAGGTACAGAAAACAAACCAATCCCTCCTCGTATTCTATTCGATTTTATTGTATCATATTGCTATTCTATATTCTATAGATACTTTTATAAGTAATCATATTAATGGAAAAATTGATACACAGACTCAGCAGATTTCTCATTCATACTAGTTACAGATTTTAATTCATCTAAACTGGCTTTTTTAATTTTATTTACAGAACCAAAATGCTGTAACAAGTTCTTTCTACGTACAGGTCCAATTCCTGGAATTTCATCTAAAATAGACTGTATTTGTTGTTTGCTTCTTAATTTTCGATGATATTCAATCGCAAAACGATGTGCTTCATCTTGAATTCTAGTTACTAATTTCATCCCTTCTGTACTCATAGGACAATTAATTTCTTTATTTTGATACAATAACCCTCTAGTACGATGTCGATCATCTTTTACCATACCGCATACAGGAATAGAAAGTCCTAAATCTGACAATACCTTTTCCGCTACATTTACCTGTCCTTTTCCCCCATCCATTAAAATTAAATCCGGTAAAGTAGAAAATTTACCCAATTCCATTTCAAAACCTTTTTTCTTTAATTCTTGTCTTTCATTTAAAGCTCTTTTAAATCTACGTTGAAGTACCTCTTCCATACTAGCATAATCATCGGGTCCTACTACAAATTTAATACGAAATTTTCGATAGTCACTACGTTTGGGTTTTCCACCTTCAAAAACTACCATAGATCCTACCGATTCAAATCCTTGAGTATTCGAAATATCAAAAGCTTCGATTCGATAAATATTTTGTTCTAATCCTAGCATTTGCTGAATTTGTTGTAA
>JAAYSE010000046.1 GCA_012524135.1 Candidatus Epulonipiscium sp.
GCCGGAAAAGAATATCTGGGATCGCTTTTTAGATTTATTTAGATAAAAACCTCACAAGCATTTGCTTATGAGGTTTTAGTGGAGCCTGAGGTGGGAATCGAACCCACGACCGATTCATTACGAGTGGGAAATCGTAAATAATCAATTTTGTTTTATATCGCTTAAAACACTGATATAATCGTGTTTTCATGATTTATCTTAAAAATAAATTAACGCATTTTAACAACTAAAAGGGTACAAAAAAGGGTACATTAGGATGATAAAATTTCTACAGCTTGCTTAATCATTTTATCGGTTAAGCCTACATAGTATTTCATTGTGGTACTTGTATCCTCATGACCCATTAATTCTGCAAGTATGTTTATCGGCAATCCCTTTTCTGCTTGTAATGTAGCAAACGTATGCCGAAAGTCATACATAGTACATTTCAATGGTTTTGTTATCAGCTTAAGCTTTTTTAGTCCATTCCTACCTCCACGTTCATAAACAGCAGTTTGCTTTAAAATGCGTTTAAATGCCATTTGAACAGCGTTCATGGATGGTAAGCCATATGTGCTTGGAAATAGCCATTCCGAGCCTACTTGCATTGATCCTGTACGCTGGATGTGGAGATACTGTTTTAATTCAGGATACAAAGGAAATTTCCTTTTAGCTTTTGTTGTTTTCAACTTGCTGTAACCATGATTAGTCCACCCTTGATTAATAGCCAGGTGATCCTTTTTAATATCAATATTCTTTAATCCTAAACATTCAGATGGGCGTAAGCCAGTTAGAAATAAAATCTTAAAATAGTTATAGTGTTTACTATTCTTTGCCGATTCAAAGAAACGGTTAATATCAGATTCAGTTAAGAATGTAATAGTCTTGTCTTCATCAGGATATTTAAAAACAAGTCCTTGAGTTGGTGCAACTAAATTATAACCCATACTATTGATCGACCAGTTAAAAGGGCGTGAGATACAACCCCTTATACGTTTTATTGTAGCAGTAGATTTATTACTTGAAACAGCTTTATTTAATATTCTGTAAACATCTGCACGAGTGATCTCATGAAGTCTTTGATGACCTATTAAAGGTTTTATATATAATTCATATAGACTTTTTGAATTAATATAATCTGATTTTGAATTATGAATTTTAACATAGTTTTCAAGCCAAAAATAAAAAAGATCGTTCATGGTATCTTTTACTATTTGACCCTGTGCAAGCTTATCTAATTGATCACATCTATCAATGAAGTTGTTTTTAGTTTCATTTAAACGTGACTTTATAACGTGTCTTTTGCCGGTGGAATCAGAAATTTTATAAGTCCACCTACCATCACTTCCTGTGTGTATTCTATTACGTGGCATTAGGAGCCTCCAATAGTTAATTGTTTATCTGTTTTCTCTAACGTCTATAATAGATTTCCAATGTATTTTATTTTCATCTTTACTTGCAACTTCATTTTGATATTTTAATTTCTGCAATAGTTTAAATTCTGTAAAGTCTAAAATATCCCACCAAAGATTTTGAAGTTGTTCAGGATTATAGGTTATAGTTTCACCTTTATAAAAAACAGTAACAATATCTTTTTCCACCTTAAATGTACAACCTATTTCAGATAAGACATCATCTAAAGTAGCTAAATCAACTAAAAACTGTTCAAAATATTCATAGTACCTATCACTTTTGATATTTAACAATTCTGATAGATCAACATCTAAAGCTATTGCTATTCTTTTTAAATTTTCAATAGTAGGTTCACTTTTTCCATTTTCATAATAAGAATATCCTTGAGGCGTGATACCCATTCTTTCTGCAACAAAAGACATAGAATACCCTTTATTGGTTCTAATTTTTTTCATATTTTCTTGAATAGTCATTATATTTTTTCCTTATCTTAGATATATTTACAATACTAAAGTAAAACATTACAAATTTCAATCAATTAAAGTAAATACTTGCAATTGAATATAAAAAAATGTAAACTAATTACAGAATAAATTAATTTTATTAAAGATATTACTTTACGAGGTGAAATTATAATGAAAATTAACGCAACAAAGATAAGAGCACTTTACACTCAAAAAGGTTTTACGCAAGAACAGTTTGCTAAAAAAGCCGGATTAAGTACACAAGGCTTTAATGCTATTTTAGGCCGTGAAAGTTGCTCAATGGGTAGTCTATTAAAAATTGCTAACGCTTTAGAAGTATTATTTGAAGAATTAATGTACGGAAAATAGTATGACTTCACAAAAAATGAAAATAAATAAATCGGATTCTATAAAAAATTCTTACCATATGCAAGCTTTATCATTTGCTGATTTTGTGGAGGATTTGAAAGAATTTCATCAATTACCATTTACATATGAAGAATATTCTAAATTTGATAATAATACACAAAGTGAAATAAAAGATGTTGGTAATTTTGTATTTGGTGAATTGGACAAAGGTAAAAGATCTAATAGTACTGTTTTATCAAGAACCGGTTTTAGTTTTGATTATGATGATGATCAAATAAATGTTGATCAGATGAAAAAAATCAGATCAATAATGAAAAATGGTTATTTAAATTATGTAATTTACAGTACAGCAAGTTATAGGGATGATAAGCCTAGTTTTAGGCTACTTATACCCTTTAATAAACCTTTGACCGAGTTATCACAATTCAAGGAACTAGCAAAAGCATTTATCAAAAGTTGTGATCTACCGGAACCTGATAGTGCTAGTTATACACTTAGTCAATGCATGCACTTGCCGACCCATCTAAAAGATGTTGAACCAATATTTGAATACAAAACAGATGGTGAATATTTAGATGTTGATAGCCTTAAAACAGCTATTAAAACGCCTTTAAATAACAATGAACAATCATCTAATAAACAAATACAACGACCTCCAGTGGTGCCTATTGATGATAATACGGCAATAGATATGGTGGAGGATTATGTACAGCATGAGGGGGATAACCTAAACAATTATAATAATTTTCAGTGTGCTATGTTTTCAATTATACAAGGTTATCAAGAAAATATAATTACTGAAGATTTGGCAGTTTATCTAATGCAAGTACTTGCAGGTGATAACGAGGATTGGAAAGTAAATAATGTAGAAAAGTTTTATCAGAATATAGATGTTGATGTTAGAACTGAGTATGGTTTTATTGAAAGATTTGGTTTTTACTCAAAGAATAAACAAAATTTACCGGTTAGTGCCAATCCCTCCACAAAAGATGAAATGGTTTTACATGATTTCAGAAAATATTCCAACGGTACCAGTAGAGCGTTAGGGACAGCAAGGAATGTGAAAGCTATTCTAGATTATAGAAATATAGATGTTTATTATGATGTTATCCTTAAACGTCCTAATTTCGTTACCGGTGATGGCACAACCCCATTATTTATTCATAATCCCGACCCATTAAATCAACTATCAATACAATTAGCTGACTTTGGACTAAGGCATAACTTTTTGCAATTTAGCGTAAATCAAGTGAGAGAGCGTTTAACTTATCTGTCATATGATGACAGCCGTAACATACCAAAAGAAAAGCTAAAAAATGCAATAGATAAATACCCAAATGCTAAAGGTGAAATTAATAATCTAATAAATTGCTTTAGCTTTGAAGATGAAAATGATATTTACCCTGTTTTGATAACTAAATGGCTAAATCAGATTGCTGCAATGGTATGTAATGATCATGGCAATTATGGCAGTGCAGGAATATTGGTATTACAGGGTAAGCAAGAAATTGGCAAAAGCTATTTTGGACATGTTCTATCTTCATATTTTGGAGAAGAATATTTTGTACAAAACATCACTTTTAATGCTTACGGTAAAGAAGATAAAGATCAAATACTAAAAGCAAATAAATGTGTCATTGGTGAACTATCTGAGTTTGAAACAACACCAAAAATGATGAATTTTCTTAAAGCATTCATCACTGATAAACAAGATATTGTACGTAGACCATATGACCGGATGGATCAAACCCTACCTAGACAATCTACATTTTACGCAACTACAAATAAAGATGAATTTTTAGATGATGTTGAGAATCGTAGATTTTGGGTAATTCCTGTAACGTTCATAGATACAACAAGGATAAAGAATGAAATAAATCATACTAAATTATGGGCAGAAGTATATAACAATTTTCTAACACATGGGCAAAAATCATTTAGATTGACGTTAGAAGAACGCTTAAAAGCTGAAACGATATCAAATAAAAGAATAACTAAAACACCCGAAGAAATTGCGATTAAAGATGGTTTGGCATGGAATGATGAACCAAGTTTATGGAGGTATCAAACCTCCACCCAAATTGCCGAAGATTTGGGATTACCAGTATCGGCAAATAGAAACGTAGGACTAGCTTTAAATAAAATGGGATATGACACAAACCATGACCATTTTAAAAAGAAAATGCTAAGAGGTGTTAATTATTATTCTGTCCCCGCAGTATTGCCTAAACACTATTTAAATTTAGATGAACACAAAGTAAATAAAAAAGTGGTGGAGTGAAATTGCGTGGTGGAGTGAAAAAATATAAACCCCACCACATCAAAAGGCTTGTTGTTAGTGGTTTATAGGCATATATGGTGGAGTGGTGGAGTAATAATATAGGATTTAATAAAAAAATATAATATATCATCAATGCCGAGCCTTTATTATGTTTATCTGCTATTAAGAGTTTTCACACCCTCACACCACCACACCCGCATTTTTTGCTGATATATATATAGTTTCGACGTGGTGGAGTGCATTTTTTACACCCCACCAACAACCCCACCAAAACAGAAAGGAGGATTAAAAATGACATATGAACAAATGGATGAAGTTAATAAGTATTTAGAAAAAGCAATGAAGTATTTAAATAAAAACGAATATGACACAAAACTTGCTTTAGGAAAACTATTTACTACCCCAAACGCAACTGATAATGAAATTGAAGCATTAGAGTTACTAAGAGCAATAAACAATAGATGTATAACAATTTCTGTACAAATTGCTTTACTTCAAACTATGTGCTTACAAAATGATCAAAAGTTTATGAAAAAATTTAATGAAATTAAAAATTCATGATGGAGGAAAGAAAAATGAATAAAACAGAAAAAAATAATCCACAATGGACAATTCGCTTACCGTATCAAAGCGAACCAATAAAAGTTACGGAAGATGAAAAACAAGAACTAATAAAAAAATATGGTGATGAAATTGTGAACGAATTCCACCCCATAAAACTATTTGA
>JAAYSE010000005.1 GCA_012524135.1 Candidatus Epulonipiscium sp.
ATATTCAAACACCAGAAGATGGGGAAAAAATGATGGAAGAGACGGGTTGTGACGGCATTATGATCGGTAGAGCCGCTCAAGGAAACCCTTGGATTTTTGAGCGAACTCTTCATTACTTACAAACAGGGGAGCTTCTTCCCATGCCTACAGTAGAAGAAAAAATCACAACCGCCCTTAGACATGCTAAAAATCTGATTCGCTTTAAAGGAGATTATATCGGTATTCGAGAAATGAGAAAACATGTAACTTGGTATACAAAAGGACTTTCTCATACGGCAGAGCTACGACAACAGATAAATCAGATTCAGAGTTATGAGGAATTACAAAAAATATTAGAGGAATATTTGAATACTTTTAAAGTTTCTTCAATACATTAGTAATAATATTATTTTGTATTGGAGGGCGAGGTATGGAAAAAAAGTTTGCTTATTTTGTATTTCCATCTCGAAAAGAAGATATTCCTCTTCCTTTTTCGTGGATGTGGAAAATGCCAGAGACCTTTGTTCATTATTATATAAAAAGAAAACAACCCTTTTTATTTTCGGAAGTAGAATGTTTAGGAGTTTCTGGGTATAAAATACAACTTCCTTTTTTATTAGAGGAAGTAAAACGATATACACAGGAAGAATGTTGTAAAATAATAGAAAAAGCTATTATTCAATTAGATCAATCCACAGTAGATATGGTGGCTTTACCTGAAATATGGAAGTCGTGGAAAGATTTTAAGTTTAAAATTGCAAAAGGAAGGACAGTTTGTCTTTTTTTTATTTTATCAGCGATACTTAAAATAATAGAAATACTAAAAAAACCATTACAATTTATAGAAGTTACTCTTATAGCAGGAGATTTAAAAGAAACGGATTTAGTGATGGATATTTTATATCCTCACGTTAATTTTTTTACTCTTATTGCAGAAGATAAGGATGAATTTTTAAAAAAGACAGAAGAAATTTATGCAGATACAGGATTAAGTATAAATTTATTGCAAAAAACGTATACAAGACAAATAGAAGGGGATATTATTATCAATCTTTCTCCAGAGGATACAAGTTTTTATTTTTGTAAAAAAGGCACTATTTATTTTGATTTTGGAGGGTCCCAAGAACACACGAAAAAAATTTTATTAAATCGAAGAGATCTATGTGTCATTGATGACTTTTCTTTTTATACTCCAAGAGAAGAAATATCTTCTACCTTGTGCGAATTGGTTTGGTATAGTCAAGATGTATCTTTTCGTAGGTATCAAACTCGTGGATATTTTTCAAGAGATTTGTCAAGATTACTAGACTATAAAGAACAAAAAAATTTAAGTATTCGGTATTTTTATCAATATGGGACTCTGATAAAGAGTATAGACATTCAAAATTGGTATGAAGTGAACAAATGTTGACAAGTGTTATCAGGTACGTTATAATTCTAAAAATATGGAATATGTAAAAAAATAGAGTTATTTTATTTATTATATAGCAAATATATTATATTTTATTTATCTAAGACAAGGTCTTCTACCAATATAAATAATCATAAGAGAGGACATTTGTCAGATAAAACATGTAAAAGGAAAGGAAGTTTAGTATGGCGGATAAAAAGACAGTCTTAACCTATGAAGGGTTACAAAAGATGGAAGAAGAGTTGGATTATTTAAAGATTGTCAAACGAAAAGAAATAGCAGAAAAGATTAAAGAGGCAAGAGCTCAAGGTGACCTTTCAGAAAATGCAGAATATGATGCAGCCAAAGATGAACAGGCAGAAGTGGAATCACGAATTGTGGAATTAGAAAAATTGCTTAGAAATGCAGTTGTTATTGATGAGGAAGAGGTAGACTTAGATGTTATTAATGTCGGATGTAAGGTAACTCTTCATGATGTGGAATTTGATGAAGAAGTAGTGTATGATATAGTAGGGTCTACGGAAGCGAATCCCATGGAAGGTAAGTTATCGAATGAATCCCCAGTAGGTACAGCATTGTTAGGGAAAAAAATTGGGGATCTTGTTGAAGTTCATGTTCCAGAAGGAGTTATTCAATTTAAAGTAATGAATATTAGTCGACAATAAATGTAGTAGAACAAAGGAAGAGGAGGATTTTTTGTGGAAGAACGGGAAACCAATGAATTAATACAAATAAGAAAAGATAAATTAGCAGAATTACAACAAAGTCAAGAAGATCCTTTTGCGAATACTCGATATGATTTAACGCATCATAGTCAAGAAGTGATTGATCATTTTGAAGAATTAGAGGGTCAAGTGGTGGCAGTGGCAGGACGAATGATGACGAAAAGAGTGATGGGAAAAGCATCTTTTTGTCATATTCAAGATGAACAAGGACAAATTCAACTGTATGTTCGTAAAAATGATGTAGGGGAAGAACTTTATGATGCTTTTAAGCGTTATGATTTAGGAGATATTATCGGTGTAAAAGGCGAAGTTTTTAAAACGAAAAGAGGTGAAATCTCTATTAAGGCAAAAGAAATGATTCTTTTGGCAAAAAGCCTTCAAATTTTACCAGAAAAATATCATGGATTGAAAGATACTGATTTACGATATCGACAAAGATATGTGGATTTGATTGTAAATCCAGAAGTGAAAGATACTTTTATAAAAAGAACGAAAATTATTCAAGCAATTCGTCGTTTCTTAGATAATCAATCCTTTTTAGAAGTAGAAACTCCTGTACTTCATAC
>JAAYSE010000047.1 GCA_012524135.1 Candidatus Epulonipiscium sp.
ATTTTAATTATTTTATCTCCTTCTTGTAATTGAGCCATTTCTGCTGGATACCCCGGTTCAATATATCCAATAGACGTACTACTGAAACCTACAAAAAGAGAAATAACAAAAATAATTAAAAAAGCTAAAAAAAAGTTCATAAAAGGTCCTGCAGCAATAACAGCCATACGAGCTCCTACCGATTTACTACTAAAAGATCTACTATCACTAGATTCTTCTTCTTCTCCTAACATCTTACAAAATCCACCAAGCGGTAAGGCACGAATAGAATAAAAAGTTTCCCCTACTTGTTTTCCTACTATTTTAGGTCCCATACCAATAGCAAATTCTTCAACCATAATTCCATTTTTTTTCGCTACAATATAATGTCCAAATTCATGTACTAAAACGATAAGTCCAAACACTAAAATAGCAATAATAATATTCATTCTTTCACCTGCTTTCTAAATATTGATATGTCCATTGTTCTGTATATAAAATATCTTCTAATGAAGGATTTTGAATATTTTTATGATGTTCCATCGCTTCTTGAATCAAAATTGGTATTTCTAAAAAAGTAATCTTGCCTTCTAAAAACCAAGCTACTACTGCTTCATTAGCCGCATTAAGCACTGTAGGCATCGTACCACCTTCTTTTAATGCTTGATACGCTAATGCAAGACATAAAAAAGTTTCTTTATCTGGCTTTTCAAAAGTTAATTTATTTCTTTGTAAAAGATCCAATTTAGGAAAAGAGTTAAATTGTCTCTTGGGGTACGTTAATGCATATTGAATAGGTACTCTCATATCCGGTTCTCCTAATTGAGCAATAATAGATCCATCTTGAAATTCTACCATAGAATGAATAATACTCTGTGGATGAACTAATACCTGAATCTGATCTAACTCAACATCAAAAAGCCATTTTGCTTCTATAACTTCTAATCCTTTATTCATCATAGTAGCAGAATCAATAGTAATCTTAGCTCCCATATTCCAATTAGGATGTTTTAATGCTTGTTCTTTTGTTACATTATGTAACTCTTTTTTAGTTTTTCTACGAAAAGGTCCTCCTGAAGCAGTTAAAAGTAATTGAGATATATCTTTAAAGTCATTTCCTTGTAAACATTGAAAAATAGCAGAATGTTCACTATCTACAGGATAAATAGAAACCTGATTTTGCTTTGCTGCCTCCATAACTAATGCTCCTGCCGTAACTAATGTTTCTTTATTGGCTAAAGCAATATCTTTTTTTGCCTCAATAGCTGCTAAAGTAGGACGAAGTCCAATCATTCCTACTACTGCAGTAACAATTAAGTCAGCTTCATCCATTTGAGCTATCTCAATTAATCCTTCAATACCTGCTAATACCTCAATTCCTGTATTATGAATTCGATCCTGTAACTCCTGTGCTTTCTGTTCTTCCATCACGGCTACCTTTTTAGGTTTAAATTGATAAATTTGTTTTTCTAATAAATCGATATTTTTCTGTACACTAAGTCCTACTACCTGTATATCCGATAATCGTTTCACAACTTCTAATGTTTGAGTTCCAATAGAACCTGTAGAACCTAAAATACAAATTTTTTTCATAGTATCACCTCATTATCATGGCTTATCTATATCTGTCTTATACTTAATCTCTTAAAATAATAAATATTGAAGTACATAATATACAAAAGGAGCTGTAAATAAAATACTATCAAAACGATCCATCATCCCGCCATGACCTGGAATTAACTTCCCATAATCTTTAATCTTTGTAAATCGTTTAATAGCAGAAGCAGCTAAATCACCCAACTGAGAAAAAGCTGCGCCAATTGCGCCAACTGCGAAACAAATAATCGATATATATTCTATATCTATTAAAGTATACGTTTGAAGAATATATCCATATAATAAAGATAAAAGACTACCTCCTAAGATACCTCCTATAGCTCCTTCAATCGTTTTTTTAGGACTTAACTTGGGACATAATTTATGTTTTCCTAACCAAATACCAATAAAATAGGCACCTGTATCACTTCCCCAAGCACTAATAAAAATTAACCATATTAAAAAAATGCCATTAGGTATATTTCTTAAAAAAATAATATGAGAAAAAAGAAATGAAACATAAAAAATGCCAAAGAAAGTTAAACCTATATCCATAATATTACGTTTAGGGAATAAAAATACTAAACTTATTAATAAAATCACACAAAGAATGGTTATAAATAGTGAAAAATATTCTTGTCTTGGTACAATAAAAAGTATGTATATAATGGTTGCTCCATATCCAATAATAGGTATTGGTTTTGCAACTGATTTAAAAGCACGATAAAATTCTTTTAATCCTACTATAGAAAGAAATAAAACGATGAACACCAAAGGCCAACTTCCATAAGAAATAAAAAAGAATAATATAGGAATACCTAGTATAGCACTCATGATACGGGTTTTCACATAATCTCCTCCATTTAATAATCTAAATTGCTCCAAATCTTCTTTTTCTTTGTTGAAACTGGTAAATGGCTTCATATAAATCATCCATCGAAAAATCAGGCCAATATTTTTCTGTAAAATATAATTCTGTATAGGCCAATTGCCATAATAAAAAATTACTTAAACGAATTTCACCACTTGTTCGAATTAATAAATCAGGATCTGGAATTTCAGCCGTATCTAAATATTTTTGTATTATTTCTTCATTAATATCATCAAGTACAACCTTGTTATTTAATAAATCTTGACCGATTTTTTGCATACTTCTAACTAGTTCATCTCTTCCACCATAGTTTAAAGCAATTTGAAGAAATAAACCTGTTTTGTCTTTCGTTATATCTTCTAGGATTAAAATTTGTTTTTGAATATCTTCTGCTAATTGCTTGCGTTCTCCAATAATTCTAACCTTAACATTTTCCTTCTTAGCTTGATGAATATGCTTTTTTAAATACTGACGTAAAAGCCCCATTAAAAAATCCACTTCACCTTTAGGTCGTTTCCAGTTTTCTGTAGAAAAGGCATATACCGTTGCATAAGATACTCCTAATCGATTAATCTCTTTCGTAATTGTTTCTAGATTATCACTACCTGCTCGATGACCTTCTGTTCTTGATTTATTATGTTTTTGTGCCCAACGTCCATTTCCATCCATAATAATAGCAATATGGTTAGGGAGATGATCCCAATCAATATCCCTTTTTGTATTCATAATAACCTCCCATATCTAGGAAAATAATTGACTTTTATTTATGATAACTATAATATATTCATAATAAAATACCCCTCATGGGAGGGGAATTTTATTATTTTATATAGATAAAATTTCCTTGTTTTTTTCTTCAACTTTTTTATCAATAAGCTCAACATAATGATCTGTTAATTCTTGAATATCTGTTTCTGCTACTTTGAGCTCATCTTCAGTAAGCTCTTTATTTTTTTCCATTTTCTTAAAATCATCAATTGCTTCTCTTCGAATATTTCGAATGGATACTTTGGATTCTTCACCTTTTTTCTTTACTTCTTTTGTAAGATCTTTTCGACGTTCTTCTGTTAATTCAGGAAATACTAAACGAATTACTTTTCCATCATTATTAGGAGTAATTCCTAAATCAGAAGCTAAAATAGCTTTCTCAATTGCACTTAATATACCTGCATCCCAAGGTTGAATTTGTAATAAACGTGCTTCTGGTACAGATATATTGCCTACTTGTGGTAAAGGTGTAGGAACTCCGTAATAATCAATCATAATAGAGTTTAATATATTAGGGTTAGCTCTTCCAGCTCGAATAAGGCTAAATTCTTCTTCTAGTACCGAAATCGTTTTTTTCATTTTTTCTTCATATGGTTTGTATTGCTTATCACTTATCATCCTAATCCTCCTTTGATTAAACTGTAATTAAAGTACCTATATTTTTCCCAGAAATAGCCTTTTTTAGACTTTCTGGAATATTTAAACCAAAAATTAAAATAGGAATACTCTGTTCCATACATAAACTAGCTGCTGCTAAATCAATTACTTTAAGATTTTGTTGTAAAATTTGTTTGCAAGAAATTTGTTCGTATTTTTTTGCAGCACTATTTTTTTTCGGATCATCATCATAAACACCATCAATGTTTTTTGCAAATAATAATATGTCCGTTTCAATTTCACAACCACGTAATGCAGCTGTTGTATCCGTAGAAAAAAATGGATGTCCAGTTCCTCCTGCAAAAAAAACAACATATCCTTGTTCCATATATGTAATAGCTTTCTCTTTAGAGAATACTTCTGTCATATTACCTATTGGAAAAGGAGTTTGCACCACTGTAGGAATACCTTGATTTCTAAATATTTCTGCTACATATAAAGCATTCATCACCGTTGCCATCATACCAATTTGATCTGCCTTAGTACGATCCATCGTATTACTACTACGACCTCTCCAAAAGTTTCCTCCTCCGATAACAACAGATATTTGAATTCCTTGTTGTAGAGATTCTATAAGTTGTTCCCCTACTCGTCGTACGTTTTTTTCATCAAAACCAAAACCTTTTTCTCCTGCTAAGGCTTCTCCACTTAATTTAATCAACACCCTTTTATAGTTTGTCATAATAAGGTTCTCCTTCTTTATTAATGTACCACACTTTGATGATTTTTTCCATACTTACTTAAAAAACTTTATACTCTCGTAGAAAAAGGGAAACACAATGTGCTTCCCTTTACTTTTCTATTTTCATCCTATTATCCTTGCATTTGTTTTGCTACTTCAGCTGCAAAATCTTCTTCTCGTTTTTCTAATCCTTCACCAGTTTCAAAACGAACAAATCGTTTTACACTAAAAGTACTACCTGTTTCTTTAGATATAGCATCAATATATTTTTGCACACTAAGATCAGGATCTTTTACATAGGGTTGATCTAATAAACAAACTTCTTTTAATGCTTTATTCAAACGACCTATTACCATTTTTTCTACAATATGTTCTGGTTTTCCTTCATTCAGAGCTTGTTGTTTTAAAATTCCTTTTTCTTTTTCAATACGATCTGCTGGAATTTCATTTACATTTACATATTGGGGATTTACAGCTGCTACTTGCATAGCAATATTTTTACCTGCTTCAATAATAGCTTCTGTAGGATTATCTGTTTTTAATTCTACTAATACACCAATACGTCCGCCACCATGAATATAAGAAACAACAACTCCTTCTTCTGCTTCAAATTTTTTAAAACGACGAATATTTAAATTTTCTCCGATAACAGAAATTTGGTCTACTAATATATCCTTTACAGTTTTACTATTATCTTCTATCCAAGCTTCTTCTAAAAACGCTTCTAAATTATTTGATTTAGTACAAGCAGCTTGTTTAGCTACTTGAGCTACATAAGAACGAAAATCTTCATTTTTTGCTACAAAGTCTGTTTCACTATTTACTTCAACTAAAGCACCGGATTTGCCATCTTCAGTAATATAATCCATGACTAAACCTTCAGCAGCAATACGTCCTGCTTTTTTAGCTGCAGCAGCTAATCCTTTTTCACGTAAAAATTCAATTGCTTTTTCCAAATCTCCGTTGGTCTCTGTTAAAGCTTTTTTACAATCCATCATTCCAGCACCTGTTGTTTCTCTTAATTCCTTTACCATACTTGCTGTAATTGCCATGATTAACCCTCCATTTATTCTTTTGTCATCAATACTATTTTTAATTAAAAAATTTCCATTTACTCTTTTTCTATAATAAAAGCTTCAACCTGCTTTCTTAGGCTGAAGCTTTATATATGCAAACTGTAAAAGCACTTTATTCTTGTGTTGTTTCTTCAGATTCTTCTATTGTCTCTTCAGCGCTTTCACTTTGCTCTGCATCTTCCTCAGGCTGTCCTGCATTATCTTGGTATCCTTGATTTGCTTCAATGACTGCATCAGCCATTTTACTAACGATTAATTTAACTGCTCGAATAGCATCATCATTCCCAGGAATAACATAATCCACTTCTTCTGGATCGCAGTTTGTATCTACAATAGCTACAATAGGAATATCTAAAATATGTGCCTCTTGAATAGCTAAACTTTCTTTTCTTGGATCTACAATAAAAATAATATCAGGAATAGTTTCCATTTCCTTAATACCGCCTAGGCTTTTTTCTAATTTAGCCATTTCATTACGAAGTTGCATAACTTCTTTTTTAGGCAATACTTCAAATGTTCCATCTTCTTCCATAACTTCTAACTCTTTTAATCTTTCAATACGAGTTCGAATGGTTTGAAAATTAGTTAACATTCCACCTAGCCATCTTTGATTCACATAGTACATTCCGCAACGTTCTGCTTCTGTTCTAATCGAATCTTGTGCTTGTTTTTTAGTACCAACAAATAAAACTTTTCCACCATCTTCTACGACTTCACGAACAGCATCATAAGCTTCATCTATTTTTTTGACTGTTTTTTGTAAGTCAATAATATAGATCCCATTTCTTTCAGTAAAAATATATTCCGCCATTTTAGGGTTCCAACGTCTTGTTTGATGTCCAAAATGAACCCCTGCTTCTAACAATTGTTTCATTGATATAACACTCATTATAATATCCTCCTATATTTTGGTTTTTCCTCCGTATTTATCATCTTTTTTGGGGAACCTAACGGCACCTCCCTAAAAAATTAAAATACGTGTGTTTTCTCTCGGTGATTAGTATATCATAAGGTTTTTCATTTGGCAATATCTTTTATTTATTTTCTTCTCTTCGCTGTAAAATTCTTAAAATTTCTTCCTTTGAACTTCCTATTGGAATATGAAATTCTCCTGATCGTAATGTAGAAGTTACTTTTTGTTCTTTAAGGAATTGACAAAACAACTCAGAATCTTTGATGAGATTTTGCTCAGCTAATATCTTACTAATTTTAAAAGCATTAGAGCCAGAAGGAATATACACTGTTTCTATTTGAATTGGATTGTTTTCTAAATTTTGATCCCAATTAGAATTCTTTTCTGGATAATGATCTAAATCTCTATTTAGAATTTCTTTTGACTCCTGATTTTCTATAAAATCCATTCCTAACTCTCTTGCTTTTACAATCACTTCTTCTTCTGTCCAATCTTTTGTTGCAGAAGGAAGCTCTGTAATAAATATCATACCAAGATCTTTTGCCTTTTCAATAATTTGTTCTTTTTCTAATGTCAATGTAGATAATGATTGCTTATTTACCAAAGAAAAGATTGCAAAAAATGCTAGCAAAGAAGATAAAATGATTCCAGTCCCTAAACCTATAAAAAAACTTCCTCGTTTTACATTCATCTTCTCACCTCTTTTGAAAAAGCCCAATAATTAATTGAACTTCTCCTTTACCTAATTGTAGCTTTTTTGCTATTGTATCAATAGTATTACCTTGCTTATACAAATCTATAACCTGTTTTTGTTTCTTAGGTAGGTTCTGTTCTATTTTTTCATCTTGTATAACTGGTGTTTTTTTTGACTTTTCTTCCATTTGTTCTTCTTTTTCATTAATTAATTGATATAATAATATAAGCTCTTTATGTTTATTTTCTAGTTCTTTCACCATATATATGGTGAAATCATTCATTTCCTCTACCAAATCTTGTCCCTCTTGAATTTTTAATTCGAGTTGTTTTTGTAGTTGTAAAACATTAGACACTTCAACAGGTTGTTTTTTTCTTTGATAAAACCAAAGGCCTACTAAAATAAAACAAATACCCATCATCAACATAATTATTAATATTATTTCTGGTTTTATATATTCCACATTAGCCACCTCAAAATACTAAATTCGTATATCAATTCCTTTATTTTTTCGAGTATTCTTTGATTGATTTTTTTGTTTTTGATTTTTTTGCTTTTGGGGATGAGAAGAATGTTCTTGTCTATTATTCTTTTCTCGTTCATAAATAGCAGCCTGCCCTGATTCATTCGATTTCAATACTTGTTGTTGTTGCTGTTTTTCCTGTTGTTGTAATTGTACCTGAAATTGTTGTTGAG
>JAAYSE010000048.1 GCA_012524135.1 Candidatus Epulonipiscium sp.
AAAAACAACGGGACATTCTGTTGCCATTTCCCATAATTCCCTCGTAAAAACAACATCATCTAAAGGTAAAACAAAAGTAAGAGCAATAAGATTGGTAGTATGTGAATGTAAAATTACCCGATGGATTCCTTTGCTAATTTCTTTCTTTACACTGTGATTTAGTAAATGACTTGGTAATTCACTTGTAGGTTTGCCTCCCTGTTCTAACCCCCAAACAATACGATATTTTTCTCCTTTATCATCAATCTGAATAATCGCTATATTATCTTGAGGAGCTAAAACAATATTTCGAAAGAATTTACCACTTCCTGTAACAAGAAAATATTCTGACGCAAGATTCTTAACCGTAACACCTATAGCTTCAAAATTCTTTTGATAGCAAAGTTCATCTTTTACTTCTTCTACTTCTTCCGGTTTCATACGATAACTTAAATTACCCCCATTACGTTCATGCCACCCTTTATGAAAAGCATCCTCTGTTAATCGAATAAAATCCTGTATGAATTGTGCCTTTAAAATTTTCATGCTATTAGCCCCTTTTACTTAGTACATTTTTTTCATATATTTTTACATCATCTAGCCATTTTTCTCTTACTGGAACACCATTCTGATTACAGAAATAATCCCATACAGCTCCAAAAGGATACATTTTCAATTCTTCATTCAATGCAAGAACATCCGTAAAATTTCCATCCTTTTGCATCTTTGCTAATTGTTCATGGGGCATAAGAAGAGCAAATAAAAGAGCCTTTTGCATATTTCTCATTCCAATAACCCAAGCTGCTACTCGATTAATACTCGCATCAAAAAAGTCAAGACCTATAAGGACTCGATCTATCGCATTACAACGAACAATTTCTTTTGCAATTTCTACTATTTCTTCATTAAAAGTTACTACATGATCACTATCCCATCGTACAGGACGTGTAACATGAAGAGCTAATTGATCTGCAAACAACAACATAGAAGGTATTTTATCTGATACCTTTTCCGTTGGATGATAATGTCCATTATCTAACAAACATAAGATATTATTTTTAGCTGCATAATTCATATAAAATTCATGTGATCCTACTGTATAAGATTCAACTCCAATACCAAAAACTTTTGATTCAACTGCATCAATCACATATCTTTTATCCATTGGTTCAGAAAAAATTTCATCTAAAGAATCTTTTAGTCTTTGTCTAGGACTCCATCGATCTGCTGGAATATCCTTATATCCATCCGGAATCCATATATTATGAAGACAAGGTTGATTTAATTCTTTACCCATATATTCTGCAATCTTTCTAGTAGCCTTACAATGCTCCACCCAGTAGTTTCGAATCTTATTATCCGGATGAGATAAGGTCAAACCATCGGCTGCCATTGGATGAGAAAATAGTGTAGGATTAAAATCTAAACCTAAACCACGTTTTTTTGCAAATTCTACCCATTTCATAAAATGTTTTGGTTCTAATTTATTTCGTTCTACTTTCTCACCATCGGTTACTGCATACATAGCATGTAAATTGATTTTATGCTTACCCGGTATTAAGCTAAATGCTTTATCAATATCTTCCATTAATTCATCAATATTATTTGCTTTTCCTGGATAATTACCTGTTGCTGCAATACCTCCAGATAACGCTCCAATATTTTCAAATCCTTGTACATCATCACCTTGCCAACAATGCATAGATATTTTAATTTGAGATAATGCTTCTAACGCAGCATCTATATCAATTCCTATGTTTTGATATAATTCTTTTGCGTATTTGTATCCTTTTTCTATCATATAACTCCTCCTATCTTTTCACTAAGATAAATAAATTCTTCTCTAAAAATAGAATCCTAAGATTCTAAAACTTTTATATAGTTTTTTTGTAGAATAACTATATCTTTACATTATTCATATTTTGGATTAGAAAAAGAATGAGCTACTACTTTACGAGCCTCTTCTAGTCCACTAAACTCCTTATTTCTTAACATTTGTACCATAAGATTACCTATAGCCGTAGCTTCTATAGGTCCTGTATAAACTGGCTTATTACTATACTTTGCTGTCAAATGATTTAGATATTCATCTTGACTTCCTCCACCTACAATATGAATTCTAGAATAAGTTTTTTGAGTAATTTCTTCAATTTCTTTTACTGTATTTGCATAACTTTTCGCAAGACTATGATATACACAAGCCATTATTTCACTAAGAGTTTGAGGTACCTGCTGTCCTGTTTTTTCACAAAACATTCGAACCGCTTCTACCATATTCTCTGGTGCTAAAAAACTCTGGTCATTCACATTGATCTGTGATGGGAAATCTTTGGATTTTTTTGCAAAATTCAAAAGATCCTGAAAACTATATTCGTTATTCAATTCTTTTTTAATCGATTGGATAATCCATAATCCCATAATATTTTTTAAATATCGATATCGATAATCATAACCACCTTCATTAGTAAAATTTAACTTATAACTTTTTATACTACAATCTGCTTCTTTACGTTCAATTCCCATTAAGGACCACGTTCCAGAGCTAAGATAAATCGAATCTTCATCATTCGTAGGAACCGCTAATACCGCTGAAGCAGTATCATGTGTAGCAGGAAGGATGACTTGACAATCAAATCCAACAAATTCTTGAATCTCTTTTTTTAAATTTCCTACTTTGGTTTTAGGTAAAAAAAGTTCTCCAAAAATCTCTTTTTTAAAACCTAATTGTTGAATAATATTCCTATCCCATGTATTTGTCTTTGCATTAACCAACTGTGTTGTAGTAGCATTTGTATATTCATTCATTTTCACATCAGTTAATAAAAAATTAAAATATTCTGGTATCATTAACATTGTTTTAGCTTGTTCCATATAATAAGGGGTTGTTTTCTGAATGGTATATAACTGGTATATACTATTAAAATTTTGCATTTGAATTCCTGTTCGCTCATATAATTTCTCTGCAGAAATATGTTGATATACTTCTTGTGGAGTTTTTTGGGTACGTTTATCTCTATAAGCAACAGCATTTCCTAACACTTGATCGTTTTGATCTAATAAAACAAAATCCACTGCCCATGTATCAATTCCCATACTTAGCGGTATCATACCTAACTCGTTACAACGTTTCATTCCATTTAAAATTTCTTGAAACAAACGATCAATATCCCAACAAAGTTGTTGTTCTTTGGATATTAGTTTGTTTTCAAAACGATAAACTTCTTGAAGAATAATTTTTCCTTCTTCTACATGACCTAAAATATGTCTCCCACTAGATGCCCCAATATCAATAGCAAGATAATATGTATTCACAACAACCACCTTCCCTTCTGATATTACAAAACTATCATAAAACAAATTTATTTATTCATACGTCTATCATGAACAGTTATAAATTTAACAAGTACCTCTATGAACTTAAACTTATGTACCTATATTTATTGTAGGAAAATTTTAAAGCGAAAACAAGGACGTAGTTTAGTAAAAACTACGTCCTTGTTTGCAATCTTTCAAGACTATACTTTTTTCGATATTGATTCGGGGTAAGTTCATACCTTTCCTTAAAAATCCTATAAAAATAACTGGTATTATCATATCCTACAGCTGATATAATATCAGAAACAGAAAGTCTTGTTTCACACAATAATTGAGTTGCCTGATTGAAACGTTTCTGTTGTAATAACTCTTTAAAAGTACTTCCTGTATTCTCTTTGATCAATCTACTTAGTGTATATACTGATTGGTGTAATAATTGTGCAAGTTCTGTAAGTGTTCCGTTTTTATAATTATTTTCTATATAGTGTAAGCAATCCATAACGAGGGCACTGTCGTGTTGATGATGGGCATGATAATCAATTGTATCTGTATGATTTAACAATTGTAAAAATAAAAGTCCCATCGTAATTTGATTAATATAACTCTTATTATTTTGTTGATTTACGATAGACCATATCATATTCTCAATTAAATTTTGTACCGGAAGAATTTTAGAAACTTTAAAATGTAGATATTGTACTTCTGTACCGTCTTTTCTTAATGAATTGATCAGAAAGTTACCAATTGGATTATCTTTTTCTATCATATGAAAAGCCTTATCAAAAAACTCCTGTAAAACAATAAAATTAACTGCTATATCTTCTTGTTTTGCTGGAAATATCTCATGATACGCATGTTGATTTAAAAAAAGTAAATCTCCCACCTTTAATGTGATTTTTTTAGAATCATTGATTATATGTGTTGTCTCACCAGAACACATATAAATAATTTCAATATAATTATGTTTGTGTTTGGGAAAATGAATAAATCGAGTATGTGCACGAATATCCATTAACCTTCCTCTAGTTAGCATTTTTTTACTATCTATTGTAAAATCCTTTGTTTCTGTATAAAGCTCTTTTTCAACACCAGTAATACCTTTTAAAATTTTTTGTTCTTCCTCTGTAATCTGCATAAGCATACTCATCAGACTATCATCCATCATATCCGCCCCCAATGGCTATAACAGATACTGCCAACAACAATTTTTAGTTATATTTTATTATTTTATATAAAAATTCATTTTATATAAATGAATCATTCACGACCATATACTTCTATTTGAGTAAGAGCTGCAAATGCTGAAGATACAGGACGATATATTTCTGTTAATTTTACCCATGTACATTTTCTAGATTCAAACTTAAATTCTTGTGGGTCAGGAGTTTTAATCATAGAAATAGGAATACGACTACCATCTGAAAATTCAAATGTACCTGTTTCCCAATTTGTATCATGATCATCTTTATAATCTGCACGTAAATAAAGAACAATTTTATCAATTTCTACTTCTCTTCCAAAAAAGAGAGTAAATTCTAAATCATCACGAAGTCCTCCACCCCAAGAGTGATAAGGATAATGTCCATGAGATGAATTATCTTTACAACCATCAATAGCATTTCTAGGTTCAAAGCAAGCTTCATTTCTTGTAACAATATTTGCATATGCATGAGGGTAACATTGTACCTTTTGCTCTAAGGGAAAATGTTTATCCAATCCATTTAAAGCAAGATTTCTATACTTTGAAATTTCTTCTTTTTTAGCTACTCGAACTTTTATTGTATGAATATCTCCTTGGAAAGCTTCTGGATGATAGGCTGTTAACTTTTCACCAAAAGGAATGCTATACTCAAATAAAGACTCTGGTACATAAAGAAAAGATTCGATAATATGCTCTCCAATATCAACAAATACATACTTTTCATCATCAAAATCAAAAACTATCTTATCACTTTCCAAATAAGTTCCTTCATACGTTAAACTTACTTCTTCTTTTCCTTCTTGCTCTGCTAGTACTTTGTTATTCATATTTTTGATTTGAATTTTCATGTCTTGCTTCTACCTCCTCTTAATAATCCTACTATTGTACATATTTAAATTATGCTTAATAGTTACTTTTTTATGAAAAGCTTTTTATTCTGTTATCTTGATACATCATTACGTATCATACTACTATAATAACAGAATCCTTATCTTTTGAAAAGCAATTATATAGTACCATTCACTTGCTAACTTTCTATCTTAAGGGATATAATAATAGTAATCAATCATAAATAAACTAAAAATCTATAGAAGGAGGATTTTTCGTTGATTATCGGACTAGATATGGGTGGAACCCATATAGATGGAGTTATCATCAAAGAAGGGCAAGTAATCCATTCCGTTAAAACGCCAAATGATCCAGATCACTTATTTGAATCGATTTGGACTACGCTAACATCCCTTCTTGCTGACTATGATCCATCCCAAATTCAAAAAATTAATTTAAGTACTACTGTATCTACGAATGCCATTGTAGAAAATAAAATATCTCCTGTAGGAATGATTATTCAGAGCGGTCCTGGACTCTATAACGATTTTTTAGCTTGTGGGGATGAAAACGTTTTTATTTCTGGCTCTATTGATCATCAAGGTCGAATTGTTCAAGAACTAGATCCAAACGAACTTAAAAATGCTATTCACTTATTTCAACAAAAAAATATCAAAGCCTGTGCTGTTATAACCAAATTTTCTACTCGAAATCCTAATCATGAATTACAAATAAAAAAGCAACTAATCGAACACTTTCCTATTATCACTTTAGGACATACCTTGTCTGGCAAATTGAATTTTCCTCGAAGAGTATTTACCTCTTATTTAAATTCTGCCGTAACCCAAACTTTCCAAAACTTTTCCAAAAGCATTCAACAGTCTTTAATGAAAGAAGGAATCTCTGCACCTGTATCTATCCTCAAAGCAGATGGAGGTACAATGAGTTTAAATGCTGCAGAAAAATGCCCTGTAGAAACTATTTTATCCGGACCGGCCGCCAGTTTTATGGGAATGAATGCTATGCTTGCAAAAGAGGAAGATGCTATTCTTTTAGATATTGGGGGTACAACAACCGATCTTTTTTTCTTAGCAGACGGCATCCCTTTATTTGAACCTTTAGGAATAAAAATAGGACCTTATAAAACCTTAGTCAGAGCTATTTATAGTGTTTCTATCGGCCTTGGAGGGGATAGTGCTATCCATATTCAAAACAATCAAATGATTATTGGTCCTAAAAGAGAAGGACGTCCTTATGCTTTTGGTGGACCTACACCAACCCCTACTGATGCTATGATAGTTCTAGGACTAATTCAAGAGGGAGATAAAAAAAGAGCCTATAAAGCGATGGAAAAAATAGGGCAGTCCCTAG
This sequence comes from Candidatus Epulonipiscium sp., assembly GCA_012524135.1. Taxonomy (GTDB): domain Bacteria; phylum Bacillota; class Clostridia; order Lachnospirales; family JAAYNZ01; genus JAAYNZ01. Next base: position 6,695 of record JAAYSE010000048.1, read on the forward strand.
ACTTAACTACTGAAAAAGTAGCAACATCTGTATTAGAAACTATGGGAAATATAATTCAACATGAAGTGAAGGAAAGATTAAAAGAAATTAATGCACAACCTGTTTATACCGTAAAAGAATTATTATACGGTAAAAAAATAAAACCTACATTTATTCATATAATTGGAGGTCCTGCTAAAGTCTTAGCTCCTATTTTAGAAAAAAAGTTTCAACTGCCTTGTTACTATCCTAAAGAATATCAAGTAGCTAATGCTATTGGTGCTGCCATGGCTAAAACCACAACAGAAATTACAATGATTGCAGACACTTCTCAAGGGATTATGTCTGTTCCAGAAATGGGGATCTACGAAAAAATAGGATCTAACTTTAACTTGGAAATAGCACGTCAAAGAGCTTTAACATTACTAAAAGAAAATGCTCAATCCATAGGTGCAGATAATGAAAAACTAGAGACAGAAATTACCGAAGAAAGTAGCTTTAATATGGTACGAGGTTTTTATACCAGTGGACAAAATATAAGAGTAAAAGCTCAAATAAAACCTGGGCTTGCTTTTTCATTGAGAGGTGTTACTAATTATGAAAGCAAAAAATAAAGTAGGATTAGTCTTTTTCCCAGCATATGACTGGGCTATTAGCCCCACTCATCCGGAAAGAGAAGAACGATTACTCTATACCCAAGATCAAATCTTTGAAGAAGGTATTGATGATATTGAAGGGATTCAATTTTATAATCCTATTGTAGCAGAAACAAAAGATATTGAAAGAGTGCATTTTTGTGTACCAGATGTACAATCAAAAGTAACAAAATCCCACTTAATTTCTGTAGGAGGAGCTATTCAGGCCGCACAAGCTATGATGAATAAAGAAGTAGATAAATCTTTTGCCCTTGTTCGCCCTCCAGGTCACCATGCACATCGAGTAGTTTATGGTGATCGTGGTTTTTGCATTGTAAATATTGAAGCTGTTATGTTAGAACGAATTCGTCAAGAATATGGTCCCTTACGAGTAGCTATTGTCGATACTGATTGCCACCATGGAGATGGAACCCAAGATATTTATTGGAATGATAAAGATACATTATTTATTTCCTTTCACCAAGACGGTCGTACGCTCTATCCAGGTACAGGTTTTATTGATGAATTAGGTGGACCTGCTGCCTATGGTTACAATATCAATATACCTCTACCTCCTCAAACAGGTGAAGAAGGTTTCTTATATGTACTTGATCATGTTGTCCTTCCTATATTAGAAGAATATCAGCCAGATATTATTATCAACTCTGCGGGACAAGATAATCATTATACCGATCCCATTACCAATATGAATTTCACTGCCCATGGTTATGCTGAACTGAATCATCGACTTAATCCAGATATTGCTGTTTTAGAAGGAGGTTATTCCATTGAAGATGCACTTCCTTATATGAACTTAGGTATTATATTAGCTATGTCAGGTCTTGATTATTCTCATGTACAAGAACCAAATTATGATCCCAAAAAATTACAACAATCAAAAGAAATTACAGAATATATCAAAAATCTATCAGAAATCGTGTATCAACATTGGAAAAATAAAGATATCCTTCGTGTGAAACACCTAAAAGATGTAGATTCTATTCAGCAATCAAAACAAATTTATTATGATACGGATGGTATATTAGAAAATCAAGTACAATATTTTACTATTTGTAAACAATGTGCTGGAGTTAATACCATCCAATCTCAAAGTGACACAGGATATAAAATCTTTGCTATTACTATTCCACGAAAAGCTTGTTCTCATTGTATTGATCAAGGATATCGTCTATACAAACAAACCGTAATTGGTGACTATACCCATGTATACCTTCAAGACCGAGTCCATGACCAGTTTTTTTCTAAATC
>JAAYSE010000006.1 GCA_012524135.1 Candidatus Epulonipiscium sp.
TTGATAATAAGGGAGGAAGTATAGCTAAAGCTAACGCAGTAAAGACAACAGCAGGTGTATAATAACGTGCAAATGTAGTAATAAAATTTTCGGTATGTGCTTTTTGACTCGCCGAGTTTTCCACTAAATCTAAAATTTTAGATACCGTAGATTGACCAAAAGATTTAGAAACTTTTATTTTCAAAACTCCTGTTTGATTCATACATCCACTGAGTACTTCATCTTTAATCTTAACTTTTCGTGGTAGAGATTCCCCGGTGAGAGCAGAAGTATCAATGTTTGATTGTCCTTCTATTACGAGACCATCTAAAGGAATTTTCTCACCAGGTTGAACTAAAATAATATTTCCTATTTGTACTTTCTCAGGAGAAACAATTGTTGTTTCTTCCCCTTCTAATAAGCGAGCAAAGTCAGGTCGAATATCCATTAGATCACTAATAGAACTTCTAGAATGTTCTACAGCGATATCTTGAAAAAATTCTCCTATTTTATAAAAAAGCATAACGGCTACAGCTTCAGAAAACTCTTGAATAGCAAAAGCTCCTATAGTAGCAACGGTCATTAAAAAATTCTCATCGAAAACTTCTCCTTTTATTATATTTGAAAAAGCTTTTACAATAACATCCAAACCAATAAGAGCATAACTGATTCCATAGAAAAACCAAGTAGGAATCGTAGGTACAGGATTCCATAAAGCAAGAAGGAAAAAAATAATTCCAGAAATTAAAATAAACAATTGTTTTTTATCAGTATGATTCCAAAATCCTTTAGAAGAGGAAGCTATTTTCCTATACTCTTCCTTTTCTTTTACTCTTATATCTGGTTCAATAGCAAAAATATCCCTTTTCATTTGTGTAATTGTAGAATCAGATACGGTAGGATGTAGTTCTACAGAAAGTGTATTGGTAGCAAAATTTAAAGAAGCTTTTTTAACACCATCCATTTGACAAACACTTTTTTCAATATTAGAAGCACAATGAGCACAATGTAGACCTTCCAATATAAAATCTTTTTTCACTGAAGGATTCATAATAATACCCCTTTCCTCTATTTTTATATTTAACGTTTATAATCTTCTTTTATTCAAAATATACATATGAACAACTATTCATATGTATTATATAAAGAATATATATAGAAGTCAATATATATTCTTATTTTTTTGTAGTATGGTATAATTTAGTTTTTATATTTATAAAATATATTTTCTAAGAGGAATGTGATATAATTAAAAATAAAAAGAGGAAGATAAAAGGAATGTTGTTCTATGAGCATTGAATCTCAACAAGAGGATAATAAAGAACAAGTAAATCATGAAAAATATATGAAAATAGCTCTTCAATTAGCACAAAAAGCCTGTCAGCAAGATGAAGTTCCTATAGGAGCTCTTATTGTTTACGATGGGAAAATTATAGGAGAAGGATATAACCAAAGAAATATGCAAAAGAATCCTCTTGCTCATGCAGAAATTCAAGCAATTCATCAAGCTTCTAAATATATAGGTGATTGGCGATTAGAAGATTGTCAGATGTATATTACACTAGAACCTTGTCCCATGTGTGCTGGGGCTATCGTTCAAGCTCGTATTCCACAAGTAATTATAGGAGCAGATAATCCTAAAGCAGGTTGTGCAGGATCTATTTTAAATCTTTTACAAGAACCTCATTTTAATCATCAAGTGGAAATAATAAGAGGTGTTTTAAAAGAGGAGTCTAGCCTAGTATTAAAAAATTTTTTTAAACAACTTCGTAAATCCTAATTGTAGCAATAAATGGTGGTTGACAGAAAGACAAAAAAATATTATACTTATTATGCAGCATAGACTGCCTTATTAAGGTTATAAAGTTTCCGTGCAGCCGGGGAGGTAGCGGCGCCCTGTACCTGCAATCCGCTATAGCAGGGGTGATATCTACTCGAGGCTTTTCTTTTTGAGGTCTGCCCTTTATAAGTGGCGATGAGAGTTGGGTCTTACGCAACAAGAGCTTGTGAACCGTGTCAGGTCCGGAAGGAAGCAGCACTAAGCAAGACATCTTGTGTGCCGTAAGGGTGCCTGGCTTGAGTTAACTGTAAAGGTAACGCTTGGGAAGCACTGTCGACAGTAGATGCACGGATTTAATATAGTAAACAATGGACATAGAAGTCCATTTTTTTTATACTTTTATTTCAGTTTATATTTGATGCGATAAAAAATCCTGTGCATAGTATTGCAGTTCATTTAGAAGGATAGATAACTATTCATGGGATTTTTTAGAATAATGTAATTTATTTAAGTATTATTTTTTATATAGATCGTTTATAATAGAGATAGATAAGTTAGGGAAGGGAAAAGGTGAAAATATGTCCTATAAAGCTCTCTATCGAAAATGGCGTCCTCAAACGTTTGAGGATGTCATAGGTCAAGACCATATCATTCGTACACTCAAAAATCAAATTGACAATCATCGTATTGCTCATGCTTATTTATTTTGTGGTACCCGAGGAACAGGAAAAACATCAACAGCAAAGATTTTTGCAAAGACTGTAAATTGTCTACAACCCCAAGAAGGAAATCCCTGTAATCAATGTGAACGTTGTTTAGATTTTCAAGAAGGAACGAGTATGAATGTGATTGAAATAGATGCAGCTTCTAATAATGGCGTAGACAATATTCGAGAAATTAGAGAAGAGGTCAAATATTCTCCTGCCAAAGGTGGTTATAAAGTCTATATTATTGATGAGGTTCATATGCTTTCTACAGGAGCCTTTAATGCTTTATTAAAAACTTTAGAAGAGCCACCTGCTCATATTATTTTTATACTAGCAACAACGGATCCTCAAAAAATTCCTCCTACTATTTTATCTCGTTGTCAACGTTTTGATTTTCGCAGAGTCTCCATGAAAGATATGACAAACCAATTAAAAAAATACATGAAAACAGAAGGTGTCAATATTGAAGATAGAGCTCTATCTTATATTGCGAGTATAGCGGATGGATCGATGCGAGATTCCTTAAGTATTTTAGATCAATGTATTTCCTTTTATTTTGGAGAAGAAATAACTCTAGAAAAAGTATTACAAGTTTTAGGAGCTGTTGATAATCGTGTTTATTACGATATGACTCAATCATTGATCGAACAAGATACTCGTCAATGTATCGAGTGGATCCAAGAAGTGCAAATGCAAGGAAGGGATTTAACTCAATTTGTACTTGGGTTAATTCAACATTTTCGTAACTTATTAATTGTACGAGCTACCGATCATTCAGAAGAAATTTTAAATCTCTCTAAAGAAGAAACACAAAAATTACAAGAACAGGGAAAAAATATTAAAGGAAATACGTTATTACGTTATATACGTGTATTTTCAGAATTAGAATCTCAAATGAAATATGCATCTCAAAAAAAGATATTGTTAGAAGTGGCAGTGATGAAATTATGCCAACCTATGTTGGATCAAAGTAGTGATGCTCTATTAGATCGAATTCAACAATTAGAAAAAAAATTAGCACAAGGAATTAGAGTGGTGGCACAAAGTGCTCCTGCTTCTTCGACAGCACAAGGATTAACAAACAATACTACCCCTTCCATTTCAACCAATATCGTTTCTCAGGCTCCACCTGCTAAACCAAAGGCTGTTCCTCAAGAGGTAAAAAAAGCTGTAGATCACTGGAATGATTTTAAACTTAAATTTACAGGCCCATTAGGAGGACTTTTAAAAGATGTAGAGGCTGGATATATAGAGGGAGATACGTATTATTTAATTTGTCCTCATCATTTACTAGTAGGAGAATTAGAAAAAAGAAAACATATGATTCAAGAAGAATTGGAAAAAACGATGGGAAAAAGTTTGAATATTAAAATCGTTGAATTTCAACAGTATCAAAGTCAATATCAAGATGTTTATGGGTTCGCTCAAGGGGAAGAAGTAGAAGCAGAATCATCTGTTATTAGTGATAAAGTACAAAAAATGATTCATCACTGGGAAGCAGCAGGGATTCCTGTACATTGGGAGGAATAGGATATTTTGAACTTGAATATCTAGAAAGAACAAGGTACAATAATTGAAGAAAATAAAATATGGATATAAAATAGGAGGTTTATCATGGCAAGAAGAGGTGGATTTCCTGGAATGCCAGGGAATATGAATAATTTAATGAAGCAAGCACAAAAAATGCAAAAACAAATGGCACAAATGCAAGAAGAATTAGAACAAAAAACAGTGGAAGCAACAGTAGGTGGAGGAGCAGTCACTGCTATTGTATCTGGGAAAAAAGAATTATTAGAAATTAAAATAGATCCTGAAGTGGTAGATGAAGACGATGTAGAAATGTTACAAGACTTAATTGTAGCTGCTGTTAATGAAGCACTTCGACAAGCAGATGAAATGGTCAATGGAGAAATGTCAAAACTTACAGGCGGAATGAATTTACCTGGAGGATTATTCTAAGGAGAATCCAAATGAATTATTATGGTAACCCCATTACAAAATTAATAGAAGAATTGGCGCAGTTACCTGGCGTAGGAAAAAAAACAGCCCAACGATTGGCTTTTCATATCATTCAAATGCCGAAAGATCAAGCAAAAAGTTTAGCAGATTCTATTATTTCTGCTAAAGAAAATATAAAGTATTGTTCTGTATGTTGTACGCTTACGGATACAGATCCTTGTCCTATTTGTAGTAATGAAAAACGAGACAAAGACATTATTATGGTAGTAGAAGATCCAAGAGATATGGCAGCTTATGAAAAAACGAAAAATTATAAAGGACTATATCATATATTACATGGAGCTATTTCTCCTATGCTAGGAATAGGACCTTCGGATTTGAAAATTAAAGAATTATTAGAAAGAGTCCAAAAAAATTCTATCGAAGAAGTGATATTAGCAACGAACCCTAATATTGAAGGTGAAGCTACCGCGATGTATATTGGTAAGTTACTAAAGCCATTAGGAATGAAAGTAACTCGTATTGCTAATGGCGTTCCCGTAGGTGGGGATTTAGAATATGTAGATGAAGTAACACTTTCAAGGGCGTTAGAAGGACGAAGGGAATTATAGAGTTCTTCAATAAGTAAATAAAGTTCTTCAAAGCAGGAGAAATCTTAGATTAAA
>JAAYSE010000007.1 GCA_012524135.1 Candidatus Epulonipiscium sp.
CAAAAAACCATTGTATAAAATTTGAATATACTATATAATAATAATATAATACCTATGCAATACATATAATAAATAATAATCTATCGTTAAAGTAGTTGTTAATTTATTTAATATAAAGATATAAAATAGTTAGATTTAAGTAAATATTGTTTACTAAACATTAGTAAACAAGAGGTAAATGTAATAAAAATTTTTACGTGAAATAGAGAGTATGAGGGTCAATATAAGAGGAATAATCATTTTTAAAAATAAAATATAATAAAAAGGAGAGGTTTTATGAAAAGTTTAAAGTTTTGGTTTATTACGGGGAGTCAACATTTATATGGAGAAGAGACACTGAAAGAAGTAGCTCAACATTCGAAAGAGATAGTTCAGTTTTTTAATCAGCAGAAAGAAATAGAGTATGAGATCTTGTATAAACCTATTGTAACTACTCCTGAAGAAATTTTAAATATTATGATTGAAGCAAATGGAGATATAAATTGTGCAGGAGTGATTACTTGGATGCATACTTTTTCACCATCTAAAATGTGGATTAATGGATTAAAAGCTATTAATAAACCGATGTTACATTTACATACTCAATTTAACAAAGAAATTCCATGGGATACCATTGATATGGATTTTATGAATACAAATCAATCTGCCCATGGAGACCGTGAACATGGTTTTATTTTTACACGAATGGGTATTAAAAGAAAAGTGATTGTTGGATATTATCAAGATTCTAAGGTAATTAAACGTATTGGAAAATGGCTAAATGTAGCTGCAGTTGCTTATAAAGGTACGGATATTAAAATCATGAGATTAGGAGATAACATGCGAGAGGTAGCTGTAACAGAAGGGGATAAAGTAGAAGCCCAAATTAAACTAGGTTGGCATGTAAATACCTATAGCGTTGGTGAATTAGCAGAAAGAGTAGATTTTGTTTCTGATAGGCAAGTAGATCTTCTTTTAAAAGAATATAAAGAAAAGTATATTTTTGAAGATGATCTGTTTGAGGATTCTTCCCAATTAGAATCTATACGATATCAAGCTAAACTTGAAATTGCACTTCGATCTATGTTAGAGGAAGGAGGATTTGGAGGATTTACGGATACGTTTGAAGATTTACATGGATTACAGCAATTGCCTGGGTTAGCTTCTCAACGTTTAATGGAAATGGGATATGGATTTGGACCTGAAGGAGATTGGAAAGTTGCTGCTATGGTTCGTATTATGAAAATGATATCAGGTAATAAAGGAACATCTGTAATGGAAGATTATACGTATCATTTGGAAACGGGAAATGAAGCGATTTTGGGAGCTCATATGTTAGAAGTTTGTCCAACGCTAGCAGATAGTACACCGAAAATAGAAGTACATGATTTAGATATTGGAGGAAAAGAGGCTCCTGCTAGGCTTACTTTTAATGGAAAAGAAGGTAAAGCTATTTGTGTATCGCTTGTAGATATGGGTGGACGACTTCGATTGATTGTTTTAGATGTAGAAGCTATTAAAAGTTCACATGATATGCCTAAGTTACCGGTAGCCTCTGTACTTTGGAAGCCTATGCCTAATATGCTAGATGGTGCAGAAGCATGGATTTATGCAGGTGGTGCTCATCATACTGTCTTTTCTTATGAAGTAACTGCAGAAGAGATGATGGATTGGGCTGAATTAATGGATATTGAATGTATTTATATTAATAAAAATACAACTATTCCTAAATTAAAACGGGAATTAGCAATCAATGAATTGTTGTGGAAATTTAAATAAAAGAGGTGTATAAGATGGAAAAGTTTGTGATAGGAATTGATTATGGGAGTGATTCTTGTCGTGCTGTTTTAGCTAGTACAAAGGATGGTCATGAATTAACGAGTGAAGTTTTTAATTATCCTCGTTGGCGAAAGGGGCTATATTGCGATCCTAGTCAATCTCAATATCGACAACATCCTTTAGATTATATAGAAGGATTGGAATACACCATTAAAACGATTCTCTCTCGGGTAGATCAAGAAACGATGGATAATATTGTAGCTATTAGCGTAGATACTACAGGTTCTACTTTATGTGCAATTAATGAAGAGGGCGTGCCTTTAGCTTTATTACCTGAATTTGCTCAAAATCCTAATGCGATGTTTATTTTATGGAAAGATCATACTGCTGTAAAAGAAGCAGATGAGATTAATTGGACTGCTAGAAATTGGGGGGGAGAAGATTACACTAAATATATCGGAGGTGTTTATTCTTCAGAATGGTTTTTTGCTAAAATTTTAAGAACAATACGTGTAGATAAAAAAGTTAGAGAAGCTGCTTATAGCTGGGTAGAACATTGCGATTGGATTCCTGCTTTATTAACAGGTACAAAAGGGGCTAAGAATATTATGCGAAGTCGATGTGCTGCTGGGCATAAAGCAATGTGGAATGAGGAATTTGGAGGACTTCCTCCTAATGAATTTTTCTTATCTATTGATCCTTTATTGGATGGATTACGGGATCGTTTATTTGAAAAAACATATACATCCGATCAAAGTGCAGGGGAAATTTCTGAAGAATGGGCTCAAAAATTGGGATTGCCTAAAAGTGTTCGTATTGGTATAGGGGCTTTTGATTGTCATATGGGAGCAGTAGGAGGAAATATTGTACCTAAAGCAATTGTTAAAGTAATGGGTACTTCTACCTGTGATATTATGATTGAAGATAAAGAAATTATGAAAGATGTATTAGTGGAAGGGATTTGTGGGCAAGTAGACGGATCTGTTGTACCTGGTATGTTGGGAATGGAGGCAGGGCAATCTGCTTTTGGAGATGTGTATGCATGGTTTCGGCAACTGATTTCTTGGCCTCTTGGTTTAATTCCTAAAGAAAAGATGTCTAATGAAGAAATTTATAAAATGAAGAAAAATATTTTATTTGAATTAGAAAAAGAGGCAAAAAAGGTAAACCCTGTTAAAAGTACTGTTTTAGCTCTAGATTGGATTAATGGACGACGAACTCCTTATGCCAATCAAAATTTAAAGGGAGCTATTACAGGAATTACTTTAGGTACAAGTGCGCCTCAAGTATATCGAGCCTTGATTGAAGCTACTGCTTTTGGATCAAAAGCAATTGTAGAACGTTTTCGTGAATCAGGTGTTGAAATTAATGAAGCAATTGCTATTGGAGGCGTGGCTAAGAAATCACCTTTAAATATGCAAATTGTCGCTAATGTTTTAAATATGCCGGTAAAGGTTTCTCAATCAGAGCAAACAGTTGCTTTAGGAGCTTCTATTTTTGCAGCTGTAGTTGGAGGGGTTTATAAAAATGTTCAATCAGCTCAACAAAAAATGGCGAGTCCTGTAGAACAAATATATTATCCAGAAAAAGATATGGTAGATATATATGAAGAACTTTATCAAAAATATTTAGAATTAGGACGTTATATTGAAGAAAAAACGAAACAGGGGAAGTAAATTAAAGAGAATATTATAGAATATAAAACAATAGTGGGGGGATTGAAATGAAAGGTTATAAGAAGGGTATAAAATATATTTTTATGGGGTTTTTATCTTTTTGTATGGTGTTATCAATAGCGGGGTGTAACAATACAAAAATGGATGCTAGTAAAGATAGAAGTACTTCTTTAGAAATTGATACAGGAGCTAGTGAAGATGCGACAAAAATGGAGATGTGGGTTTTTGTAGAACTTCATAGTAAGTTTTATGGGGAAATGATTCGTCGGTGGAATCAGCAGCATCCAGATAGGCAGTTGGATATTCGCTTTGTGGCATTACCTTATGATGATATGCATAATAAATTACAAATGGCTCTTCAATCAGGAAAAGGAGCCCCTGATCTTTGTGATATTGAGGTGGGTAAATTTCCTAATTTCCTTATGGGAGAACCTCAATTAGAATCATTAAATGATGTAGTCGAACCGTATAAAGATTCTATTGTTCAATCAAGATTAGATCTTTATAGTAAAGATGGTAATATATATGGACTTCCTACACATGTAGGAGCGACAGTAATGTTTTATAATACCGAAATATTAGAAGAAGCGGGTGTCGATTATACTCAAATAGAAACTTGGGATGATTATATATTAGCGGGGAAAAAAGTAGTGGAAGAAACAAGTAAAAGTATGGGAGTAGCAGAAACAAATGCCATGTGGACTTTGTCTGCATTATTAGCTCAACAAAGTAGTGATTATGTTACAGATGATGGAAAACCTAATGTTAACTCTAAAGAAATGATAAAAGCAATGACCTTGATTCAAGATATGCTAAATGAAGGAATTATTGAGGTTTGCCCGGGGGGACAACCGGATACAGAAGAAGGATTTGGATACATTAATGAAGGAAATGTAGCAAGTATGGTAATGCCTCTTTGGTTTATGTCACGATTTTTAGATTATATGCCAGACTTAAATGGAAAGATTGCGATAGCTCCAGTTCCTGTTTTTGAAAAAGGGATGCCACGTTCAGTAGGATTAGGAGGAACAGGAACAGTAGTAACAAAAACAGCTGTAGATACTCAATTAGCGAAGGAATTTCTTGCTTTTGCTAAGCTATCGGAAGAAGCAAACATGCAGGTGTGGAAAGTATTAGGGTTTGATCCTGTAAATACAAACTTATGGAAGAACAAAGAAATAACTCATGATGAAGAAAATAAATTTGTTCAATATTTTGTAAATAATCCATTTGAAGTACTAAATGAGGTTGAACATGAAATTGAACTAATACGATCTTTAGAAATAACTCCTTCTATTAATAATGTCATAGGTACCCAAGTATTGAATGATATTAATGAAAATGGAGCGGATCCGGAGGCTACATTAAATGATGCTCAAGCTCAATTAGAAAACGAATTAGGATTGTAATAGTTTTAGTACGCACTTGTTTTAAAAAAGTGTTTATTGTTAAATAGGAGTGATAATATGGTTCGACTTAAAAAAATATTAAATTCTCAAAAGGTGGCTCCTTATGTTTTTATAACTCCTTTTATTCTGACATTTTTAATCTTTTTTGTTTATCCTCTTTTTAGTACAACGATTATGAGTTTTCAATCTGTTTTGCCAGGACAAATCGAGTTTATTGGATTTACCAATTATCGACGTTTATTTTCAGATAAGATTTTTTGGAAGGCTGTATCTAATAGTATCAAATATATGGTAGTCACTATTTTATTTTTAATTCCATTTCCAATGTTATTTGCTTTTTTTATTGATAAAAAAATTATGATTGGAAGAGAAGTTTTTAAGTCTATTTTTTTTCTTCCAGCATTAACTTCAGTCGTAGTAGCAGGAACAATATTTCGATTGATTTTTGGAGAACTTCCCGGTTCTTTGATGAATACAGTAATATCTGCTTTGGGTATGGCACCTATTAAATGGTTAAAGATACAAAAGACGGGTTTTGCAGCTCTTATTATATTAGCTTGTTGGAGATGGACAGGAGTCAATATGCTATATTTTCTTTCTGGCTTGAAAAATATACCAGAACAATTATATGAATCAGCTGCTATTGATGGTGCAAATGGATTTGAAAGGTTTATTTATATTACAATTCCTTTGTTAAAGCCAACTACGATTTATGTACTTACTATTAGTATTTATGCAGGATTAGCTATGTTTACTGAAAGTTATATGTTATGGGCAGGCAATAATTCGCCACAAAATATCGGTTTAACTATTGTAGGATATCTTTATAGACAGGGAATTGAAAAAAATAGTATGGGGTATGCTTCAGCTGTCGGTCTAATACTTTTAATTTTTACGATGGGTATAAATTTAACTCAGCTGAGATTTACAGGAGTTTTAAAAAAGGAGGAAGAGTGATATGAAAAACGAAATAGATGTATTTTCAACTCAAGAAAACAAAAAAATCAATCAGACTCAATTTCCAATAAAAACGACAAAAAAAAATATAACGGCCATTCGTATTTTTTTATTAATCTTTTTTATCATACTCTCGGTTTTGATTCTTCTTCCTTTTTATGCAATTTTATTAGCCTCTTTTAAACCGGGAGGAGAATTAATTCGACATGGATTAAATTTACGTATTCAATCAGATATTTTATCTTTAAATAACTATCGATTTTTATTTACGGGAGAACATTCTTATTTTACATGGTTTAAAAATAGTATGGTACTTACTATATTACAAGTAATATGTACACTAATAGTTAGTGCAACCGTAGGTTATGGTTTTGCTGTTTATGATTTTAAATTGAAAATACCTCTTTTTATTTGTGTATTACTTATTATGATGGTTCCTTTCGAAATTTTAATGCTTCCTTTATATCAACAAACAATAAAAATGAATTTAATTAATACAAAGTTAGGAATTCTTCTTCCTTTTATGGCAAATTCATCGATTATTTTTTTCTTTATACAATACTTGACCGGAATACCACGTGATATTATTGATGCAGGAAGAGTAGACGGTGCAACAGAGTATGGAATTTTTTTAAGGTTAATTCTTCCTATTATGAAACCAGCTTTTGCGGCTATGGGAATTTTAGCAGGTATGAATAGTTGGAATAATTTTTTATGGCCGTTATTAGTTTTTAGGGAATCAGAGAAGTTTACTCTCCCTATAGGATTAAATACATTACTTACGCCATATGGTAATAATTATGATTTACTTATTGTAGGTTCTTGTTTTTCTATTCTTCCTATCTTTATTTTATTTTTATGTTTTCAACAATATTTTATTGAAGGTATGACAGCAGGAAGTATTAAAGGGTAGTGATTTTTGTATGCAAGTAATACTTATTATATATTTGTTCTTGTTTTGGTTTTAACGTGTAACTTAAAAAATAAATAGGCTATGAATTTTTAAAATGAAAGAATCAAGAAGAGGAGGAATATTATGAAGTTATTTATTGATACAGCGAATGTAGAAGATATTAAAAAGGCTAATGATATGGGAGTGATTTGTGGTGTCACTACGAATCCTTCTCTCATTGCCAAAGAAGGGCGAGATTTTAAAGAGGTAGTAACCGAAATTACAACTATTGTAGATGGTCCCATTAGTGCAGAGGTTATTAGTTTGGAAACAGAGGGAATGGTTAGGGAAGCAAGAGAATTAGCTAAACTTCATTCTAATATTGTTATTAAAATACCAATGACAATAGAAGGCTTAAAGGCAGTTAAAATTCTTAGTAGTGAAAACATTAAAACAAATGTTACTTTAATTTTTTCTGCTGCTCAAGCTTTATTAGCAGCTAGAGCAGGTGCTACTTATGTAAGTCCTTTTTTAGGAAGATTGGATGATATAGGAAATGAAGGAATGCGATTGATTGAAGAGATTGTAGATATCTTTAATATTCATCAAATTTCTACAGAAATCATTGCAGCCAGTATTCGTCATCCTATTCATGTAATTCAAGCTGCTCGTTTAGGAGCTCATATTGCTACGATTCCTTATAAAGTAATTGTGCAAATGACAAAACATCCTTTAACAGATATGGGTATAGAACGTTTTTTAAAAGATTGGGAAGGAGTAAAAAATCTATAGATTTAAAATATATATTATTATTAATGAGGAGGTAGCAAGATGAAAAAGGCAAAGATTATAGTAGATAAAAGAGAAAGTATTGCTCCAATTGATAATAGAATTTATGGTTCTTTTATTGAGCATTTAGGTAGGGCAGTGTATACGGGGATTTATCAACCAGGTCATCCAACAGCTAATGAAAAAGGATTTCGACAAGATGTAATTGATTTAGTTAGACAGCTTCGTGTTCCTATTATTCGATATCCAGGTGGTAATTTTGTTTCTGGTTATCGATGGGAAGATGGGGTAGGTCCTGTAGCAAAGAGACCCAAAAGATTAGAATTAGCTTGGGGGGTAATTGAGCCTAATGAAATAGGAGTGAATGAATTTTCGGATTGGCTAAAGGAAGTAGGATCAGAAATGATGATGGCTGTTAACTTGGGTACTAGAGGTATGGAAGCAGCTCAAGATTTATTAGAATACTGTAATCACCCATCCGGTACTTATTTTAGTGATCTTCGTATTCAACATGGTTACAAAGAGCCTCATCATATTAAAACCTGGTGTTTAGGAAATGAAATGGATGGACCTTGGCAAATTGGTCATAAAACGGCCGAAGAATATGGACGTTTAGCTTGTGAAACAGGAAAAGTAATGAAATGGGTAGATCCAACTATAGAATTAGTAGCATGTGGTAGTTCTCATAAGGATATGCCTACCTTTGGAACTTGGGAAGAAACAGTATTAAATCATTGTTATGAGCAAGTAGATTATATTTCATTACATCAATATTATGGTTATGAAAATAGTGCTCATGATACGCAATCTTTTTTATCTAAAGGATTTGAAATGGATCAATTTATTAAAAATGTAGTATCTATTTGTGATAGTGTAAAGGCTAAGAAAAAAGGGAAAAAAGATATTCATCTATCTTTCGATGAATGGAATGTTTGGTATCATTCCCACGAACAAGATCGAAAAATAGAACGTTGGACTTTTGCACCTCATCAATTAGAAGATATTTATTTCTTTGAAGATGCTATTTTGGTAGGATCAATGCTTATTTCATTAATTAAAAATGCTGATCGGGTAAAAATAGCATGTTTAGCTCAATTAGTTAATGTGATTGCTCCTATTATGACAGAAAAAGATGGAACAGCTTGGTGTCAAACTATTTATTATCCTTATATGCATGCATCCTTATATGGACGAGGTATAGCATTAAATACAGAAATTCAGTCACCTAAATATTCGTGTGTTCAATTTAGTGATATAGACCATATTGATTCTGTTGCTGTATACAATGAGGAAAAAAGCGAAGTAAGTATTTTTGCAGTGAATCGACATCTGGAAGAAGATGTAGAAGTCGAAATCGATCTTAGAAGTTTTGATAATCTTTCTATTATAGAAGAAATTTTGTATGAGAATCATGATATTAAAGCTACGAATAGTGCAAATATCAGTCAAAATATTATTCCTAAGAAAGTGAATAAAGCCAAGATTGAGAATGGTAAAATTATTACCGTTATGCCAAAAGTATCGTGGAATGTTATTCGACTAAAAATAAACTAAGGTAAAAAAATATTGACATAAGTCTATATATTACAAAAGGTTATATATTTAATAAAATAACAAAGGGAAAGAGATATAATATATCTCTTTCCCTTTGTTATTTCATAGATTAACGGTTTAAATGAGAATATTTTATTTTTCTTTAATTTTTTCAGTTTTATTTTTCTTATTTTCTTGAATCTTTTCTTTTCTTAATTCCATTTGCTGAGTTTGTTGAGATGCATAGTAACGGTCTCTCCATTTTCTTCCTTCTTGTTGTAATTGTTTTGCAAAGTGATAAAGTTCATTATATTGTTTGGTGATATTTTCTTGCATTTCTTTTAATTGTTCATTTTCATCTTTGATATTTTTAAATTCTTCATTTTCTAAGTTTGCTTTTGGATTATTAGTAAAAGTATATTGAGATAAATAAAGTTTTAATTCTTTATTAGGTGCAATATAAGGATGTAAATGATCCATATCTAATTGAGCTAAAATACAACAAATAGGATGAGGTGAAAAAACACCATAAACTTCATTGCAACGTAACCATTTTTTTAAATGTTGTAGTGGATGAATATAGTGAAATAACGTAAAAGAAGAATCCTGTAAAGAAGTTTTTTGAGGAGTACTAAAGGCTTTTCCTTCGTTAAAAAATAGAATCATTTTGCAAGTGTTTTGCTCTAACCAATGAACCCATAGCCCTTCTCGATAATAAATAAAAAAAGGTTTTATAGCATAGGCGCAAGAATACAATAATTGGGTATGAGTATTTTGATTTTGTAAAGAATACAATTGATATTGTCCATATTTTTCTTGAACGTACAGAATGTAAATGCTGCCAGAAGGATGAAGTAAAAGATGACAGTGGATTAAAGGAAAAGAAGATTGAATCAATATCTTAGGAGGTTGCCATTCTTGAATAGAAGAGTCATAAATATGTAATTGCAGAAAATATTGTTGTTCTTTTTTAAAAATAGATAATATATATATCTTATTTTGATGTACATAACAACTATAACTTGTACCGAGAATAGGAACTGTTCCTAAAGCATGAGGAACGCTTTGATGAGAAGAAGAGATACAATGATGAATCAATTCACTTTTATTGGTTTTTGGATGAAGCGCATTATAAAATAAATGAAGTTCATTTTTGACAAAACATGCATATAAATTACAAATCTGGTATTGCTTTTTTCGATCATCCAGTATAATATCTTCTTGGATATTAGAAAATAGAGATTTTATATGAATGATTTGTTGTTTTGTATTTTTATAAATAACATGAATATTTTGTTGTTCGTCTATAGTAGCAGTATATTCATCTAAACTATTGTTAGCAATACTAATGGTACGAGGATTAGGATTTTCAGTAAAGATTCGATAACATAATCCGTTACGGGAAATATGATCAATCAAACAGAGTGTATTATCTTCATTACGAATAAGATAGACCATAATTTGCCTCCTTACTTTATGTATTTTACTTTACATATATATGTATCTATTTTGTAAATATGAATTTTTTTGGCTTAGAGTAACACATTGGACAATTCTAACATAGGATATAGTGAGTCTATAAAAAAGGAGGTTTATCATTATGAGCATAAATAGAAGAAGCTGTAAGAAGGAAAATCAAGGTTTATTTTTTCAAAGACCATTAGCTGGAAGTTGTCCTGTTTGTGATACTGATGCTATCGATCCCGCTAGTGATGCTTGTATTTGTCCACCATTAGGAGAACCTAATAACTTAACGATTGTGGCTCCTGTTGTATTTGATGAATGTGGTATTAATCTTTGTCAAGTGATAGAATTACCAGAATCTATATTAGCACAAGAAAATGTAGATACTATCGAATTAAAAGTAATTGATATTGATTTTAATATTTGTGATGGTAGTTCATCGGTACAAACATTAACTAGACGACCTAATTGTGTTAGAGTTTTTTTAACAGATATTACGATAAGTTTAGTAGCTAGATTATTAGATATTAATTGTCGAGTATTGGATGAGGTTTGTTTTGAAGTGGATTTCTTACCATCGGATGATCAAGATCCCGGTTTTGATCCTCAAACTAACCCTACTTCCATTAGCGTTGATTTATATACCCCTTATGGTGTATCATATTGCTCTCTTGAAAATTGTGGTGAAGCAACGATTAATTTCTTAGGATTTATTGAAGAAGATGGACGAAATAATGATTTACGACAAGGTATTGGTGCTCAAGCATTAGCGAAGATAGTAAATTTAGATTTAGAATCTGGTTTAGCAGCTGTAGGTCTTACGATTTATTTTAAAGTGATTTACTTTGTACAATATAAAATTCCTCATAAGGGACTTTGTGTACCTCCTAAATGCTTACCTGCTGAAGAAGCAGCAAGTGCATGTATTGAATTCGTAGAAGGAGATTTATTAGAACAAAGTATTCAACCATTAGAATTATGCTGTCCACCTAAAACAATTTGTTCAGGTAGACGTAAACCAGTAACAGATCCTACACCAGCTAATCCTTGTGATTAATGATTATAAAAGACAGTTGCTTTAGCTTTATCTAAAGCGACTGTCTTTATCTTTGCTTTTTATTAGGGAATGAAGATACCATGACCATAGCTATGGCAATGACACCTGCAATTTGCAACGTAGAGATACCATAAGTAGCAGCACCAACTAAATCATTATTTATAATGGCAAACATAGTTCGATACATACCAGCACCAGGAACTAAAGGAATGATGCCAGAAATCAGAAATATAGTTACGGGAACTTTTCTGATTTTTGACATGCTACGAGAAAAAATAGCAACGGTTAAGGCGCCTAAAAAACTAGCTAAAACAGGTGAATGAATACTTTGTATGCAACATAAATAAATAAACCAACCGATGGCTCCACCTAAACCGCAAAAAATCAAATTTTTCTTTGCAATATTGAAAATAATAGAAAAGAAAATAGTGGCAAAAAAGGCACTCATTGTTTTTACAATCATGGCATTGAACCTCCTGTTATTAATAAAAATATTTTTAAAACAATTCCAACACCAGTAGCAATAGAAATAGCAATTAAAAAGGCTTCTGTAGCTCTTGAATTTCCAGCTACTAAATCTCCTTGAATTGTATCACGAATGGCGTTGGTGATAGCCACTCCAGGTACAAGAGGCATAATAGAACCAATAATAATAGGATCAAGATGTTGTCCTAGAGGAAGGATAGAAGTAAGCAAAATACTAGTTAAACCAATACAAGCTCCACCTACTATGTTAATAAAAAAATTAGAGATTTTTTTATTAGAAAAATACAGTTGAACCATAGATAGTATGATTCCAATGATACCAGAAGCAATAAAATCACGCCAATGACCACCAAACATTAAAGTGAAAAAAGCAGAAGCTAGTCCAATTGACAAAGTTATGATAAAAGAAGAATAAGGAGGTTTTTGTTGAATTTGTTGTAATTCTTTTAAAGCTTCTGAAATTTCTAATGAACCACTTACAAGACGTCTAGAAATGTCATTAACAAGAGCTACTTTTTCTAAATTGGTGGTTCGATGTTGTACTCGTTTAATGAGGGTTATTAGTTCTGTATTAGAATCTGCTATAGTAACGAAAATACCTGTGGGAGTAACAAAGGATTCAATTATTTCAAATTCATAGGTATGTAGAATACGATTTATAGTATCTTCTACACGATAGGTTTCAGCTCCATTACGGAGCATAATTTCTCCAGCTAATAAAGCAACATGAAATAAAGAACGATGTTGCATCAATAATCACCTCGTTGATTTGCTATTATAAATTACACTTTAAAATATGATAAAGTGATAAAGTATAGTTTTATGATACAATAAAAAAGTATAAAAAGAAACTTAAAGTTAAAAATAGGAGGATAATAATGATCTTGTAGTATAAAATGTTTTAATATTTTATAAATTATGCTATAATACCTTTATTATATTATCGATATATATATATAGGAGGGAATAGGATGTACTCATTGGAAGAAATTTTATCAGTAGATCCCCAAGTTGGAAAAGCTATTCAACAAGAAATAGAAAGACAAAGAAATAAAATTGAACTTATTGCTTCTGAAAACTTTGTATCAAAAGCAGTGATGGCAGCTATGGGATCTCCATTAACAAATAAATATGCGGAAGGATATCCAGGAAAACGATATTATGGTGGATGTGAGTATGTAGATATTGTAGAAGACTTAGCAAGAGAACGGGCTAAAAAGATTTTTGGTGCAGAACATGCGAATGTACAACCTCATTCTGGAGCTCAAGCGAATATGTCTGTATTTTTTTCTGTACTAAATCCTGGAGATAAGGTTATGGGGATGAATTTATCCCATGGTGGACATCTAACTCATGGAAGTCCTGTTAATATGTCAGGAAAACATTATGAAATTATTCCTTATGGTGTAAATGAAAAAACAGGCTTAATTGATTATGAAGAAGTAAGAAAATTAGCTTTAGAGCATCGACCTAAAATGATTATTGCAGGAGCAAGTGCTTATTCACGAATCATTGATTTTCAAAAATTTGGAGAGATTGCAAAAGAAATAGATGCATATTTAATGGTGGATATGGCACATATTGCAGGATTAGTAGCTGCAGGATTACATCCTAATCCAGTTCCTTATGCTGATTTTGTGACAACTACTACACATAAAACATTAAGAGGTCCTAGGGGAGGTATGATTCTTTGTAAAGAAAAATATGCAAAGAGGATTGATAAGGCTGTTTTCCCCGGCGTTCAGGGGGGACCTTTAATGCATATTATTGCGGCTAAGGCAGTTAATTTTAAAGAAGTGTTAACAGATGAATTTAAAGTATACCAACAACAAATTATAAAAAATGCAAAGGCATTGGCAGATGCATTGATAAAAAAAGGGTTTGAATTAGTGTCTAATGGTACAGATAATCACTTATTATTAGTTGATTTACGAAATATGAATGTAACAGGAAAAGAAGCAGAACATTATTTAGATGAGATTGGTATAACTTGTAACAAAAATACCATTCCTTTTGATCCTCAAAGTCCTTTTGTAACTAGTGGAATCCGTTTAGGAACACCTGCAGTTACAACTCGAGGGATGAAAGAAGAAGAGATGAAAGAAATAGCAGAAATTATTTATTTAGCTTTATCTGATTTTGAAGCGAATCAAAAAGAAGCAGAAGAAAGAGTAAGAAAACTTACTGCAAAATATCCGTTATATGAAGCATAAATGTTATTCGATAGACCCAATATAAGATTGGGTCTATTTATTTATTATTTTTTGTAAAAATAGAGATATATTATCTTATATTGTTTTTGAATAGAAGATAATATATTTTTAAATTAATAACCTAAAGATTCGCCTACAAGGATAACTTTGATTCGGTTTGGAATACGAGACATACGAGTAATTACAGTATGAGCACAAATCGAATCATCGGATAGACAATCTCCACATTTTCCTGTTTTTGTACATGGAGTATTTTTATTTAATCGAAGGGCATTAATAGGTGCTGCTTGATTTTTTACTCTCATTAGAGCTGCGTTTTCATCGGCAACCACTTTATTCATACCAGCCACTATAATCACATTCTTAGGTCCATAGATTAAGGCAGCTACTCGGTTTCCTGTACCATCCGTATTTACTAGTTTCCCATCTAATGTAATCGCATTACTACTCATTAAATAGTAATCACACGATAAAGCATCGTGATAGAGCTGTTCTATTTCTTGAGGAGTTTTAGCTAAACTACGATCAAGAACGTCATAGGATTTTTCCTGAAGCTTTTGTTGAATATGTAATGCTTTTAATGTCATAGAGCCACCCCAAGAAACGGAGCTGTTTTTAGGAATTAATTGCAATATTTGTTTGCTAGCTTCTTCTTTAGTAGAACAATAATAAGCTTCTATATTCCTTTTTTTAAAAGCCTCTATTATTTTTTTACCTTGCAGAGCATAATATTGTTTTACCGGTGTAGACATAAATAGACCTCCTTATTTTTATTTGAAGAATTTATATAATTTATCATCTATTCCTATTGTATCATAAAGTTTTTATTTAATAAAACCTTGTAAAAATGGATATCCTATTATAAAAATATTGAGAGATGAACATGGAATTATTTTTTGTTATTATAACGTTAAGAAAAATTTATGAAGGGGAAGAGAAAGGAAGAGGTTTTATGCAGGACTTTTATACTAAAACAGTGGAAGAAGTCGTAAACCAATTCAATACAAGTTCCAAACAAGGATTAACAGAAGCAGAAGCAAAACAACGCTTACAAAGATATGGTAAAAATCTATTGGTAGAAAATAAAGGACGTACGATAGGACAAATGATTTTAGAACAATTTACAGATTTTTTGGTCCTTATTTTATTTGTGGCTAGTATTGTATCCATTGCATTAGGAGAATATGTTGATGGTATAGTAATCGTATTGATTATTGTTTTAAATGCAACTTTAGGTGTAGTTCAAGAGTATAAAGCGAGTAATGCTTTACAGGCATTAAAAGAAATGGCAGCACCTCAAGCAAAAGTGATTCGAGGTGGAGAATTACATAAAATTGCAGCCGATCAATTAGTTCCTGGAGATGTAATTGTTTTAGAAGCGGGAGATTATGTACCAGCGGATTTACGTCTAGTGGAAAGTATGAATTTAAAAATAGAAGAAGCTGCTTTAACAGGAGAATCAGTTCCAGTAGAAAAATTTGCAGAAGAATGGATACAGGAAAAGGTAGGCATTGGAGATCGCGTTAATTCTGCGTTTATGGGTACGATTGTAACGTACGGAAGAGGAAGAGGTATTGTTACTGATACAGGGATGAAAACGGAAATGGGTTCTATTGCAAGGATGTTAGAAAAGGTGGAAGAAGACGGGACAATATTACAAAAAAAACTAGCTTCTTTTGGGAAAAAGCTGGGAATTGCATGTTTAGGAATTTGTATTTTAGTTTTTATTTTAGGAATGATTAGACAAGAACCTTTTATGCAGATTTTTATGATATCGGTTAGTTTAGCAGTAGCTGCTATTCCAGAAGGGCTTCCAGCTGTGGTAACTGTAGTTTTAGCTTTAGGAATGCAAAGAATGGTAAAAAGAAATGCTATTATCAAACGGTTAAGTGCTGTAGAGACATTAGGAAGTACGACGATTATTTGTACAGATAAAACAGGAACGTTAACTCAAAATAAAATGACGGTTGTAGAAATATTTGATGGAATTGATTTTTGGGAAGTAACAGGACGTGGATATGTAGCAGAAGGTGATATTCTTCCAACAAATGATACTTCTACAAAGAAAGAACCTATTTCTTTAGAGTTTCTATTACAAGCGGGGGTATTATGTAATGATGCAGAATTTAAAAAAGCAGAAGAAGATATTATTGGTGATCCTACTGAAGGAGCTTTATTAGTTGCTGGAGAAAAAAGAGGATATATCAAAGAAAAATTAGAACAACAATATCCAAGGATTGAAGAGCTTCCTTTTGATTCTAAAAGAAAGTTGATGTCTACTTTCCATCAACAAGAAAAAGACATTCGGATGTATACTAAAGGAGCTCCAGACATTATTTTAAATCGTTGTGAATTTATTTTGCAAAAAGAAGAAGTTATACCTTTAACAGAAAGAATGAAAGAAAAGATACAAAAAGCAAATGATTATTTTGCTAATAAAGCATTGCGAGTTTTAGGATTGGCGTATAAAAATATAGATACATTAGAAAGAGTGGAAGAACAGGAAAATGAACTTATTTTCTTAGGTCTAGTTGGTATGATTGATCCACCTCGAGAAGAAGCAAAGAAAGCAGTTGCCCTTTGTAAGCAAGCGGGTATTCAACCGGTGATGATTACGG
Organism: Candidatus Epulonipiscium sp.; assembly: GCA_012524135.1. Lineage (GTDB taxonomy): Bacteria > Bacillota > Clostridia > Lachnospirales > JAAYNZ01 > JAAYNZ01. The sequence continues at coordinate 16,853 of JAAYSE010000007.1, forward strand.
GGGATCATAAGATTACGGCTACAGCGATTGGAAAAGCAATAGGAATTATTGAAAAAGAAGAAGAGACGATGGATGGTAGTGAGATTGATCAATATAATGATAAAACTTTTCGAGAAAAGGTAAAAAAAGTTCGTGTTTTTGCACGTGTATCTCCTCAACACAAAGTTCGTATTGTAAAAGCAATTCAATCCAATGATGAAATTGTAGCTATGACAGGGGATGGTGTAAATGATGCACCTTCACTAAAACAAGCAGATATTGGAATTGCCATGGGAATTACAGGCACAGATGTTTCAAAAGAAGCTGCCGATATGATTTTAACGGATGATAATTTTTCCAGTATTGTAGATGCAGTCGAAGAAGGACGAATTATTTATAGTAATATTCGTAAATTTGTAGGTTTTTTATTATCTTGTAATATTGGAGAATTATTATTAATTTTTATAGCAATGCTCCTAGGTTGGCCAGTACCTCTATTACCCATTCAATTATTATGGCTTAATTTGATTACGGATTCTTTTCCTGCTTTTGCATTAGGATTGGAACAAAAAGAGGAGGGAATTATGTCGAAACCTCCTCGGGATCCTCAAGAATCCATTGTAGATCGCAGTATGACAATTACGATTATAGCCCAAAGTATTGCTTTAAGTGTAGTAGCATTAGTAGCGTTTCAGTATGGATTGCAAATACTAGGTTCTTTAGAAGCAGGACGAACAAGTTGTTTTATTGCTTTAATTTTGGGTGAACTTTTACGAGCTTATTCAGCACGATCTGAACATCAATCTTTATTTAAGATGAAAATATTTTCTAATCAGTTTTTAAATATAGCTATTTTAAGTGCATTATTTCTTTTACTATTCGTTGTTTATGTTCCTTTTTTACAATCTATATTTCGTACTGTTTCACTTTCATTTTCTGATTTAGGAATACTTATTGTATTGTCTTTTATTCCATTAATAGGAGGAGAAATTGCTAAACGATTTAAATAACATAAAAGAGAAAAAGGATAGGAAGTTTGTATTTCACAGGCTTCCTATTTTTTATATTATTTATAAATCTAAGGATTTTAAATATTCGCTAGGAGCTATTCCGGTTAATCGTTTAAAATTGCGATAAAAAGTAGAATAATCTTCATAACCAATAGAATGGGCGACTTCAGATACAGGAATACCTAAGAGAAATTGTTCTTTGGCTTTTAATATACGTTTATGAGAAATATAATCACCGATGGTAACTCCCGTATTTTTCTTAAATAAATGACATAAATAATATTTATTAATAAAAAACTTATTTTCTAGTTCATCTAAAGTAATGGTTTGATATAAACGATCATTGATATAATGAAGCACTTCTATAATTTTATCATCATAATTAGAAGAAGCAGGTACGGTTTTTTGTTTTGCAAAAATTTGATTTAAAGCAATTAATAATTGAAGAAAATAGGTTTTAAAGAGTAAGTCATTTTCAACAGAGGTAGGAGAAATTTCGCATAATTGTTGAAATAATGTTGGTATAGGAGAGTTTAAAATATCTTGATTAGGTAAAAGGTTATTTTGCCCTAATTTTCTTCTTTCAAAGCAGTATAAGATATTATATTTTTGAGTTTGGAATGCAGAAATATATTCAGGGCGAAAATGAATCACGATACGTTTATAAGGAGCAGAGGTATTAAAGACAGGACGGTGTAGCTCGCCTGTATTAATTAATAAAAGATCATGAGGATGTAAATGATAGGTACTTCCTTCAATAAGATAAGTGACATCACCCGATAAAAAATAATAAATTTCATATAGGTCATGGATGTGTACAGAAAAATTATCATGTGGGATAAGGTCATGATAGTTCATATTTAATAAAGAGCCATACTCATAGTAAAAAGAGGAATTCATGTATATTCTCCTTGTAGTGTATTTTTTTTAGATTACGATAGCAATATATGCAATGTATGAAGCAATATAAACAAAGTTATTTTCTTATTTTTAATTTATAATAAAATTATAACATAAAATTAATATAGTTGAAAAGGAGGAGTTGTATGCAAACATTTGTATTATCTGCTTTTGCGGATGAAATAGATTCTGATTTAAAGTTGCAAATGGATACATTAGAAAAACATCAAATATGTCATATTGAGATGCGAGGGGTAAATGGGAAAAATATTACAGAACATTCTTTACAAGAAGTAAAAAAAATAAAAAAACAATTAGATGATAGAGGGTTTCGTATTTCTGCTATTGGTTCTCCTATTGGGAAAATTCAAATTACGGATGATTTTTCATCTCATTTAGATTTATTTAAACATACATTAGAGATTGCAGATATTTTGGAAGCTCCTTTTATTCGAATGTTTAGTTTTTATATGCCAAAAGGAAAAAAAACAGAGCTTTATAAAGATGAAGTTCTAGAACGTTGGTATCAATTTTTAAAAGCGGCAAAAGGAACAGATATTATCTTATTACATGAAAATGAAAAAGAAATATATGGGGACATTCCAGAACGTTGTTTAGAATTAGTCAATAATATGAATTCATCACAGATGAAATTAATTTTTGATCCTGCTAATTTTATACAATGTGATGTAGATACGATAGAGGCTTATGAACTTTTAAAAGAAGAAGTGATCTATTTTCATATTAAGGATGCAAATTATGCGGATCATCAAGTAGTACCAGTAGGATATGGTGATGGACAAGTGCAACAAATTTTAACCAAGGCCTATCAAAATGGATTTAAAGGATTTCTTTCCTTAGAGCCTCATTTAGGATCTTTTATTGGATTATCTAAATTAGAACAAGGAAATCTAAAGGTTAAGAAGGAACAATCAGGACCTGAGAAGTTTGCTATTGCAACGAATGCACTTAAAAATATTCTTAAAGAAATTAAAGGATAAAGGAGAAATGACCATGAGTTTTGTAAAAATAGGTATTATTGGTATTGGAAATATGGGACGCAAGCATGCATTAAATATAAAAGAAGGACGAGTGCCAGGAGCAAAATTAATTGCTGTATGTGATTGGGATCAAGATCAGTTACAATGGGCGAAAGAACATTTAGGTTCAGATGTAAAACTTTTTGATTCTGCGGAAAGTATGTTTGATGCAAATGTTATTGATGCTGTTTTAGTTGCAACTCCTCATTATGACCATCCACCTTTAGCAATTCAAGCTTTTGAAAAAGGTTTGCATGTTCTTATAGAAAAGCCAGCCGGCGTTTATACAAAACAAGTACGGGAAATGAATGAAGTGGCAGCTAAAACAGATAAAGTATTTGGAATTATGTATAATCAGAGAACCAATCCTATCTATAGAAAATTAAAAGACTTAATTGATTCAGGTGAATTGGGAGAAATTAGAAGAGTGAACTGGATTATTACTTCTTGGTATCGATCTCAAAGTTATTATGATTCTGGCGGATGGCGTGCTACTTGGGCAGGTGAGGGAGGAGGAGTATTACTCAATCAAGATCCTCATCAATTAGATTTATGGCAATGGCTTTGCGGTATGCCTAAGCGAGTGAGAGCGTTTATGGGATTTGGGAAAATGCATAATATAGAAGTAGAAGATGATGTGACTGCGTATGTAGAATATGAAAATGGAGCTACGGGAGTGTTTATTACTTCTACGAGTGATACACCAGGAACCAATCGCTTAGAAATTACAGGAGATCATGGAAAAATTGTTGTGGAAGATGATCATTTGAAGTTTTGGAGATTACGAATTCCTGAACGACAGTTTAATAAAGAATATACAGGTGGTTTCGGTGAACCAGAATGTTGGAAATGTGAAGTACCTATTGAAGGAGAAAATTCACAACATATTGGAATATTAAAAAATTGGGTTTTGGCTATATTAAAAGGAACACCGCTTTTAGCTCCGGGAGAAGAAGGAATTTTAGGTCTTACCTTATCGAACGCCATGCATTTATCTGCTTGGACCGATGACTGGGTGGATCTTCCTATGGATGAAGATTTGTTTTATGAAAAATTAGAAGAAAAAATTAAAAGCTCTACCTTTAAGAAAACAGTTAGAAAAGCAACTTTTGATGTAACAGGGACGCATTAAAAGTAGAAGGGTGAGAAAAATGAAAAAATTAGGTAGTGCTATTATAGGGTATGGTTCTATTGGCCCTATTCATGCAGAAGCTATTTCAAATTTACCACAAGTTCAATTAAAGGCGGTAGTGGATCTAAACAAAGAAGCAAGAGAACGTGCCAATAATAAATATCATTGTCAGGTATATGAACAATATGATCAAGTATTACAAGATTCAGAAATTCAAGTCATACACATTTGTACTCCACATTATCTTCATGTACCGATGGCTATTCAGGCTATTCAAGCAGGAAAACATGTATTGATAGAAAAACCAGTAGCAATAAATTTGAAGGAATTAGCAGATATAAAGCAGATTCTAAAGTTATATCCGAATACTTATGCAGGAGTTATTTTTCAAAATCGTTATAATGAAACATCTATAAAAGCAAAAAAGATGATAGAAAATAAAGAAATAGGAGAAATATTGGGGATCAAAGGAATTCTTACATGGTATCGAAGTGAAGATTATTATAAAAAAAGTGATTGGAGAGGAAAATGGGAAACGGAAGGAGGAGGTGTTTTAATTAATCAAGCAATTCATACTTTAGATTTGATGCAATGGTTGGGAGGAAAAATTAAAGCAATTAAAGGAAGTGTGGATATTCGTAGTCTTCAAAATATAATAGAGGTAGAAGATACGGCTGAAGCAACATTGTATTTTGAAAGTAAGTATCGCGGTATTTTTTATGCAACGAATAGTTATACAGAGAATTCTTCAATAGAACTTGCGGTTCATGGAAGTCAAGGAAATATTACTTTACGAGATCGGCAATTAATTCTTACAAAAGAAGGTCAAAGTACCATTATAGCAAAAGATAGAGGTATTCAAAAAGGAAAACCTTATTGGGGAAGTTCTCATCAAAAACAAATAGATGATTTTTATCAATGTATCATTCAAAAAAAGGACTATTCGATTTCGATAGAAGAAGCAGGAATAGCTATTGAAATGATTCAAGGTATTTATCAATCGGATCGTACAGAAAGACCTTACAAAATGCAATATTTATAAAATAAGTATAGTTATTTTTACAGTAGAGAATATTTATGGTACTATCAATTATATATAGATAATAGATACAAAGGTGATTATTTTTAGATTATATCCTTAGATCAGAGAGATTGTTTTTTTGAATACTATAAGTATTATAATAGAATAGAAGTAATTAAAATATAAATGAAACGTTATAAAAGGAGGAATATAAATGTCACAACCTAAAATAGCCGCTCAGTTATATACTTTGAGGGATTTTTTAAAAACACCGGAACAAATACAAGAAACCTTTAAAAAGGTAAAACAAATAGGATATTCAGCGGTACAGGTATCCGGAGTAGGAGTTATTGATCAGGAAAAAGCCAAAGTAATTAAAGACGCAGCGAAGGAAAACCAGTTAAATATTTGTGCAACTCATATTAGTTATGAGCAATTACAAAATCAAATGGATTGGGTAATAGATTTTCATAACATGTGGGATTGTACGTACGTAGGATTAGGAGCTATGCCAGAACAATATCGCAATGAAGAAGGATATCATTTTTTTGCAAAAGAAGCATCGAAGATAGGAAAAATTTTAAAAGAACATGATCTTTCTTTTATTTATCATAACCATGCTTTTGAGTTTGAAAAATATAATGGGAAGACGGGTATGGATATTTTATTGAAAGAAAGTGATCCAGCTACTTTTCATTTTGAGTTAGATACGTATTGGGTACAAGCAGGAGGAGCCGATCCAGTGGAGTGGATTAATAAGGTAAAAGGTAGAATGTCAGTTGTTCATTTTAAAGATATGGGAATTCATGAAGGAAAGCAAGTTATGATGGAAATTGGGCAAGGAAATCTAAATTGGAGAAAAATTATTCAAGCTTGTCAAGAAATAGGAGTAGAATGGGCTGCGGTAGAACAAGATATTTGTTTAAGAAGCCCTTTTAAAAGTTTAGAAATGAGTTTATCATATTTAAAAGAGTTAGGATTATAAAGTAAACTAAAATGGAATCATGTAGTATAATAAAGAGCGAACCGATGCAATGAAGAGTTGCAAAAGATGGTTCGTTCTTTGTTATACTTTATTTATGATATAAAAGAATATAAATAGAAGGGTGAATAGAATGAAAGTTCAAACATTAGATTTATGGACAAAAGAGGAATATTTACATAACCAAGGGATTCCTACTCTTACTACTTACATTACGGATACAACAAATAAAAAACCAGCAATTATTATTTGTCCAGGAGGAGGTTATAATCATTTATCAGATCGAGAAGCTGAACCTGTTGCTTTACAGTTTGTAGCAAAAGGATATCAGGCTTTTGTAGTTCGATATAGTGTAGCTCCCATTCATCATCCACAGCCTCTTTTAGACGTTGCAAAAGGTATTCAGCTAGTTCGAGGACATGCTGAAGAATGGAAGGTAGATTCTAATAAAATTATTGTATTAGGATTTTCAGCAGGTGGTCATGTAGCTGCCAGTATTTCTGTTTACTGGAATCACCCTATAATCAAAGAAAAATTGCATGTAGATCCAACATATATCCAACCTAATGGTACGATTTTATGCTATCCTGTTATTTCTTTTCAAGAATTTGCACATGAAGGTTCGGTATATAATTTATTAGGGGAAAATCCAAAAGAAACATTAAAAGAGAAGATGTCTCTTTATAAACAAGTGGGAGCACATGTACCTCCAACGTTTATTTGGCATACGGTAACAGATGCTAGTGTACCTGTAGAAAATAGTTTATTTTATATTACGGCTTTACAAAGACATCATATTCCTTTTGAAGCTCATTTGTATGATCAAGGTGCTCATGGACTTGCTTTAGCAAAAAGAGAAACATGTGATGGAAGAGAAGAATTAATCGATCCACATATAGCCTCTTGGCTTCAGATAGCTCACGAATGGATAGAAAGAAATATATAAAAGATGATAAAAATTGATTGACATTATAATCTCATTGCGATAATTTATTTCATATGATTTGTACAAAAATAAGATTAAAAAAACATGATCATATTCAATTATTGATTCTGAAAAAAGGAGAGTTTAAAATGAATGATCCATTTATTATGACTCCAGGACCTACTCAAATACATGAAGATGTTAGAAGAGCTATGTCGAAAAATATTACCAATCCAGATTTAGATTTGAATTTTTATGAATACTATAAAGAAACTTGTGAAAAAATCAAAGAACTTTTGCATACTCAAGGAGAAGTACTTATTCTTAGTGGAGAAGGTATATTAGGATTAGAAGCTGCTTGTGCTTCCTTGATCGAGCCTGGAGATCGAGTATTATGTATTGATAATGGAATTTTTGGAAAAGGTTTTGGAGATTTCGCAAAAATTTATGGAGGAGAAGTAGTATATTTTTCTGAAGATGATCGCCATCCTGTGGATGTTGATCAGTTAAGAGCATTTTTAGAAAATGATCATGACTTCAAAGTAGCTACCGTTGTTCATTGTGAAACTCCTTCTGGACTTACTAATCCAGTAGATCAAATTTGCCCTCTATTAAAAGAATATGGAATGATTACTATTGTAGATTCTGTTTCTGCAATTGGCGGAGAACCTCTAGAAGTAGATCAGTGGCAAATAGATATTGTATTAGGAGGAAGTCAAAAATGTTTATCAGCATCACCTGGACTTACTTTTTTAAGTATTAGTTCAGATGCTTGGAAGGCAATTTTAAATAGAAAAATACCGATTGCTTCATTTTATTGTAATTTAGGTATATGGAAAGATTGGTATAAAGAAAAATGGTTTCCCTATACTCCACCTATTAATGATATTTATGGACTTCGTTGTGCCGTAGAGAGAATTCTTGAACAAAAAGATACATTAGAAAGACATAAAAAAATAGGAGAAGCTGTACGAAAGGCTATGGTAGAAGCAGGTTTAGAACTTTATCCTTCTTCCGGTTTTTCTAATACGGTTACAACTGTAAAGATACCTAAAGGGATTTCTTTTCAACAATTAAATAATACAATGTTACAAGAACATCATATTATGATAGCAGGAGCTTTTGATTATTTAAAAGATAAGGTATTTCGCATTGGACATATGGGAGAAAATTGTTATGAAGAAAAATTATATAAGACTTTAAAAGCATTAGATCAAACTTTAAAAAAATATGGTGTGAAACTCAATGGAAGTTTACACAGCCATTTTATTAAACAATTAGAGTACTAAGAAAGATAATTATGAATCGCGTTTTTAGTGTAAATATAAAAATTTATGAAATGATCAATGGTACGTATTATTTTTATTTACTTTTAGTATATAGAAAAAAGAAAGAGGAATATAGATGCAACTTTTGAAAGACAAAATTAGGAATGAAGGAACTGTAATAGACGGAAAGATTTTAAAAGTAGATAGTTTTTTAAATCATCAGATGGATATTCAATTTTTTAATGAAATGGGCAAAGAGTTTAAGAAAAGATTTCAAGATACAGAAATAAATAAAATTATAACCATTGAAGCATCAGGCATTGGGATTGCTTGCATCGTAGCTCAATATTTTGATGTTCCCGTAGTTTTTGCAAAAAAACATGGTGGAACTAATATGAGTACGAATGTATATGAGTCTAAGGTATATTCATTTACAAAAGATCACTATTATACAATAAAAATAGCGAAAGATTATATAAAAGAAGAGGATAAAATACTTATTATTGATGATTTCTTAGCAAATGGAAATGCACTTAAAGGTTTGATCGATATATGCAATCAAGCAGGAGCCAAAGTACAAGGAGCAGGTATTGTGATAGAAAAAGGATTTCAAAATGGCAGAAAGGTTATCGAAAAATTAGGCATAAGAGTGGAATCATTAGCGATTATAGAAGGTTTTGAAGATGGTAAAGTGATATTAAATGAATAAAAATTGAAAGCAAATATTTTTATTTACTGGAATAAGATCTAGATGAACATTAATCTTATTCCAGTATTTTGTTTTTTTACTTGTCAAAAGATCTGTATTTTTGTATAGTAGGTGATGAGGTGAAAAATAAATGAAAGTAATGATTATAGGGGCTGGAAAGTTTGGATATAAACTTGCAGAGTTGATGGTATTAGAAGATATTGATGTAACAGTCATTGATAAAAATATAAAAGTGCTAGAAATTGTAAATGAACATTTAGATGTGTTAACAGTTTTAGCAAATGGATTGGATATTAAGATTCTTAAAGAATTAGATATTCAATCCTATTATTTATTAGTAGCTGCTACCGATAGTGATGAAACGAATACTTTAATTTGTTCTATAGCAAAAAAATTAGGATGTGCAAAAACGATAGCGAGAATTAGAAATCCAGAGTATATCGAACAATTAGATTTCATGAAGACAGAAATGGGTATTGATCATATTATGAATCCAGATTTAGCTACAGCACAAGCAATTGAAAAATATCTATTGAAGAATTATAGTTTTTATTCAGATGATTTTGCTAGTGGTAAAGTACAAATGATTGATGTAAATATTGGTCAGACAAAAGAATTTGTAGGGAAAAAATTAAAAGAGCTAGAAAATTTTAATGGTTTATTGGTGACGGCGATATCAAGAGATGGAGATATTATTATTCCTGATGGATCCACCGAGTTATTGTCCAATGATACCATTTATGTAATAGGAAAAAGTGAAGGGATTCAAAGATTAAACAATCATTTTAGACAAGATATAACAAAAAGAGATATTGAAAGAGTAATGATTTTAGGAGGAAGTAATATTGGGTTTTATTTAGCTCAAAAGTTGGCAAAAGCCAATATCAACGTTACAATAATAGAAAGAGATAAAGAAAAATGTAAGGAGCTAACTGAAAAACTAGATAATGCATTAATTATTCATGGAGATGGTACAGATATGAACCTTCTGGAAGAAGAAAGGATTTCCACCATGGATGCTTTTGTAGCTGTTACAGGATATGATGAAGGAAATTTATTAATGGGTCTAATGGCAAAACAATCAGGTATTCCAAAAACAATATCTAAAATTAGTAGAGAGAATTATAGTAAAATTATAGATCGTTTAGGAATAGATGTTGCTTTGAATCCAATTTATATTACAGCAAGTAATATTCTAAAATATATTCGAGGTGGCAAAATAGTATCGGTCTCTTTATTAATCGGTGGACAAGGAGAAGTGACAGAGATTATTTTAGGTAAAGATCTCCCTATTATAGGTAAAACTTTAGAAGAACTAAAGTTACCCAAGGGAATTATCATTGGGGCCATTGTTCGAGGAGGACAAGTGATTATACCAAATGGAAAATCAATACTATATGCCCATGATCGAATAGTGGTATTTTGTTTAACGGAAGATTTACCAAGGTTAAAAACGTTTTTCAAACCACATAAGGGAGGAGTATTGAATGAATTATGGAATCGTGCTACAGGTATTAGGTAGTTTATTTATTATAGAATCTTTGTTTATGATTCCTTCCTTACTAATATCGATATATCATAAACAAGTCGATACATTTGCATTTTTAATTACCATTATGATAACCATTATTTTCGGCTTTATTTTTAGACGAGTAAAAACTCAAAATAAATCGATTAATGTAAAGGAAGGATTGGCTATTGTATCTTTTGGTTGGATTGGAATATCAATATTAGGAGCATTACCTTTATGGATTTCTCATAGTACTCCTACTTATGTTGATGCATTATTTGAAATTGTATCCGGTTTTACAACAACAGGTGCAACAGTAATTACTAATGTTGAAATATTACCTTTAGGTATTTTATTTTGGCGTTCTCTTACCCATTGGCTTGGGGGAATGGGAGTTTTAGTTTTTACATTATCTTTATTACCTGCATTGGGAATTGGTGGATTTCAAATTTTTAAGGCAGAAAGTCCAGGACCGATTGCAGGGAAAATTGCTCCTAAAATTAAAGATACCGCTCAAATTCTATATACTACGTATATTACAATAACTATTTTACAAGTTGTTTTGTTAAAATTAGGTGGAATGAATTTTTTTGATTCATTCGTTTATACTTTTGGGACAGTGGGAACAGGAGGATTTGCTACAAAAAATGCTAGTGTAGGAGCTTATAATAATACCTATATTCATATTATTATCGGTATTTTTATGATTCTCTCTGGTGTGAATTTTTCTATGTATTATTCTATTTTTCAAGGAAAAAGAAAAGAAATTATAAAAGATGAAGAGTTAAAACTTTATTTTGGTATTATTTTTGTTGCAGTCATAGCGATTGGAATTAATTTATATGGGACAGTATATTCGAATTTAGGATTCGCATTTCGAGATTCTTTTTTTCAAGTAGGATCTATTATAACAACAACGGGTTATTCAACAGCGAATTTTGATTTATGGCCTACATTTAGTAAAGGAATATTGGTATTATTGATGTTTATCGGAGGAAGTGCAGGATCGACGGCGGGGGGCATGAAGGTTATTCGGATCTTAGTTACTTTTAAATTAATAAAAAGAGAAATTTTAAAGATTTTTCATCCTAGAGCAGTTATTCCAATTAAAGTAAATGATAAAGTATTGCCCAATGAAACGATAGCAGGTATTAATAGCTTTATGGGACTTTATATTCTACTATTTGTATGCTCAACGATTTTAGTATCATTAGAACAAATTGATTTAGTAAGTGCAGCAACATCAGTAGCAGCAACGTTAGGAAATATTGGGCCAGGATTAGGTTTTGTTGGACCTACAAGTACTTTTAATGGATATCATTCGATTACAAAGTTATTTTTTTCATTATTAATGCTTTTAGGTAGATTGGAGTTATTTACTATTATTGCATTATTAGCACCTAAAAAATGGAGAAAAGAGATATAAAAATACTACTTATTCATGGAAATGAATAAGTAGTATTTAAGTATAATGGATGAATTAAAAACCATTAAAAGTTAAAAAAACATAAATTAAATAAGAACAGAGAAGGAATAGACCATTTTTACGTTGGAGTTTTTCTTCATTTATTCGGATAAAAAATAGTACTGCTGCGATAATAAAAATAGCAAAAGGCAGATGAAATAATATCCAACTTTTTCCTATTTGTATGGGGAGGATGGTTGCCGTTAGAGCAATTACTAGAATAATATTTAAAATATTAGCTCCTAGTATATTTCCAATGGATAGATCTTGTGCCTCTTTTTTCATGGATACAATGGCGGTCACTAATTCAGGTAAAGAGGTTCCAACAGAAGTTAAAAGAAGACCTATTACAAGATCGGGAACGCCTAAAATACGGGCAATTTCTTCACCATATACAACTAATAAATTAGCTCCGCCAATGGTTAATAATACTCCTACGATAAAAGCAACGATATTTTTGATAATAGAAAATTTATCTTTATGTACTGGCGTAGGCATGGTTAAGTCTGGTTCTTTTTTACTATTGCGAATATTATTATATAAGTAAAAGACAAGAATACCTAATAACAGGAATCCAATTTTTTGTGATATTTGTTGAAACAATAATCCAACAAAGAATAGAAAAAACAATAATAGAATCAAAAAATGTCCTGTTTGTTGAAATTTTTTTCGTTCTCGAAGGCGAGGGGTAGAAAAAATAATAACAATAGCTAAAATAAAGCTTGTATTAAAGATGATAGAACCTAATGCATTTCCAAAAGCCATATCCGTATTTCCACGAAGAGCAGAACTAGTAGAAACCATAGCTTCGGGTAATGTTGTACATAGACTTACAAGAGTAGCACCAATAATAATATCAGGGATTTTTAAAACTTTTGCAATCCATACAGCAGAATCAACAAACCAATCACTTCCTTTGATAATCATGATTAGCCCAGCAATAAATAATAGAAAGGGCATCATTTGTTCTAACATAAATATCCTCCTTTTGTAATAACGTGCTTAATATCATATTTTCCTAGCGTAATGAGAAAAGCTTACATAAAAAAAGACTTTTACTGGTAGAATAAGTTACCAGTAAAAGTCTTGCTTTCATATTCGATCATGAGTAATGAACCGGGTATATTTATATATACCGTATTGACGATTCATTACACAGCTATGCTGTAAGCTACTCCCTTGTACTTTTAAACTTATTATACACGAATATATTTAAAAATCAATCTTTATTTTTGATTCGATTGAGAATATCATAAGTGGATATCGTAAATGAACTATAAAAATATCTTTGTATTATGTATATGAAGTGAATAGGACAGAACATGATTTTTATATAAAAAATTATAAGATAGTTTAGGTATAAGTATATTGTTACATTGTTGAAATAAATATTCTGTATTATACAGGAATTGACGTAACGGGAAAAATAAAAGTATAAAAATGTTTAGAGCGTATTTGAAAATAAGGACTTTTTTAAAGAAATTCCCTATGGTATACTAATAGTAGACTAGAAGAAATATAAATTGAGGTGTATATAAATGACAAAACCTTTTTCTTTATTGATTAAACCGGCATCAGCCGATTGTAATTTACGATGTTCTTATTGCTTTTATTTAGATCATTCAGCATTATATCCAGAAGAAAAAATACATCGAATGTCCGATGAAATTTTAGAAGAAATGATTTCACGTTATATGGCTACCGATCAACCACAATATATTTTTGGCTGGCAAGGTGGAGAACCCACTCTTATGGGAGTCGAGTTTTTTAAAAAAGTAGTTCATTATCAACAAAAGTATGCAAAACCAGGAGCTATTATTTCCAATGGCTTGCAGACAAATGGAACATTAATAACAGAAGAACTGGCAGAATTTTTACATAAATATAATTTTTTGGTTGGTATTAGTTTAGATGGACCTGAACATATTCATAATAAATATCGATTGAATCAAGGAATGAAAGGAACTCATGCTAAGGTTTGGGAAGGAATTCGTCTATTACAAAAGTACAAAGTAGAATTTAATATATTAACATTAGTCAGCTCGTCGAATGTTCATCATGCCAAAGAAGTATATCATTATTTAAAAGATCATGGTTTTTATTATCAACAATATATTCCTTGTGTGGAGATGGATGAACAAGGAAATCCCCTTCCCTTTACTATCACAGGAGAAGAATGGGGAAAATTTATGTGTGAAATTTTTGATGAATGGATTCAGTCAGATCCTTATCGTATCTCGATACGCCTTTTTGATTCTATTTTATCTTTAATGTTTTATGGTCGGATGAGCGTATGTCATATGGCGGGTAATTGTCGTCAATATTTTGTTGTAGAATACAATGGAGATGTTTATCCTTGTGACTTTTTTGTAGAAAAAGAAAGGCGATTAGGAAATATAACTCGTAATTCATGGGAAGAAATGCAGGATCACCCTTTATATCATTCTTTTGGGCATTTAAAACATCAATGGAATGACGCTTGCATACATTGTCCATATTTATTTTATTGTTCTGGAGATTGTCTAAAACATCGTATTTATAATGGACAACCTTCAGAAACTATGAGTTGGTTATGTGAAGGATGGAAGAAGTTTTATAGTCATACCATTCCAGGATTTTATAAGTTGGCAAAAGCTATTCAATTACAGCAATCGATCAAAGGACCATTATTTGTAGATCAAAAACAAGAACGAAACCAACCTTGTTTTTGTGGTAGTGGAAAAAAATATAAACAATGTCATGGATAGAAATGAAATTATTGAAAGAGCTTATGAATTAAAGAAAGTGAAGAAGATAATAAAAAAAGCAGTGTTTATGCACTGCTTTTTTTAAAAGAGGAGAAGATTATTATGGCTAAAAGTAATAAAATAGAAAAATGTGATTATACTCTTATTCATGAAGATCGAGTGAGACAAGTTCGTGATAATATGCCTCCCAAACAAGAATTACAGAAACTATCTCAATTATTTAAGGTATTTGGAGATTATACTCGTATTCGAATTATTCATGCTTTATTTGAATGTGAGATGTGTGTATGTGATTTAGCTTATTTATTAGGGGTAACTCAGTCTGCTGTTTCACATCAGTTACGAGTTTTAAAACAAAGTAATATTGTAAAATATAGACGAGAAGGTAAAGTGGTTTATTATTCTTTAGATGATGAGCATGTACAACAAATTTTCTCTGTCGGATTGTCTCATATTAGACATGGATAATAAAGAAAAAATTTCAAATAGAGAGGAGGAAGAAAAATGGGAAAGATATTAGTAATTGCGGAAAAACCTTCCGTAGGACGGGATATTGCAAAGGTACTAGGAAGTACTAAAAAAGAAGAAGGCTGTCTTGTTGGAGATAAATATGTTGTTACATGGGCTATTGGACATTTAGGAATGTTAGCTCCACCAGAAGCTTATGGTCCTCAATATAAAGCTTGGCGCTATGAAACTTTACCAATTATACCTGAAAGTATGAAGGTTATACCTGTTTCAAAAACAAAAAAACAATTAACTATTATTAAAAAGTGGATGAAAGATCCAAGTATTGTATCTTTGATTTGTGCTACGGATAGTGGAAGAGAAGGAGAATTGATTTTTCGTTATATTTATGAGATGACTCATTGTAAAAAGCCTTTTCAACGATTGTGGATTTCTAGTATGACAGATACAGCTATTAGAGAGGGATTTGCTAAACTTAGACCTGGTAAGGAATATGATCTTCTTTTTGCTTCTGCAAAATGTCGGGCAGAAGCGGATTGGTTAGTCGGGATGAATGGAAGTCGAGCTTTTACTATTCAATATAATACTCTGCTTAGTGTAGGTAGAGTACAAACTCCTACTTTAGCTTTATTGGTTCAACGTCAAAAAAATATTGATGATTTTGTACCAGAAGATTATTGGGAAGTATATGGTGTTTTTCCAAATTTTCAAGGTATTTGGTTTGAGGATCATATAAAAAATACTCGTATTCAAACGAAAGAACAAGCAGAGACGATAGCTAAGAAAATTCATAATCAAGAAGGGCAAATTATAGACAGCAAAAAAGAACAAAAAAAACAAAAACCTCCTTTACTTTATGATTTAACAGAATTACAACGAGAGGGTAATCGTAAATTTGGTTATTCAGCGAAAAAAGTTCTTTCCATTGCTCAAACTTTATACGAAAAAAAGAAAATGATTACGTATCCTAGGACGGACAGCCGATATCTTAGTCATGATATGGTTCCTATGATTTATAAAATATTACGACAGATACAAAAAGGACCTTATCAAAAAGAAGTAGAAAAAGTTTTACAACTTTCTCAGCTTCCACTTACAAAAAGAATTATTAATGATAGTAAAATAACGGATCATCATGCTATTATTCCCACGGAAATAACTCCTAATTGGAATGCCTTAACAAAAGATGAAAGAAATATTTATGAGTTAATTGTGCTTCGATTTATCGCTGTTTTTTATCCAGATTATGTATATCAAATCACTCGTATTATTATTCATGTTGTAGCGGAAACTTTATTGGTAGAAGGAAAGGAAATTTTACAATGGGGATGGATGAGTCTATATCCACCTAAAAATCAAGAGGAACAAACGTTACCACCGATGAAAAAGGGAGATAGAGTAAAGGTATTGGAAAGCAAGGTAGAGCAAAAGCAAACACAACCACCCAAGCTGTATACAGAAGCGACATTATTATCAGCAATGGAAAACGCAGGACGTTTGGTAGACGATGAGGTTTTAAAGGAACAGTTGAAGGAAAGCGGACTAGGAACTCCAGCTACTAGAGCAGCCATCATTGAACGTTTATTACAGGTAGGGTATATAAAGAGAAAGGGAAAATCTTTGTTTTCTACTCAAAAGGGGATGCAATTAATTGAAATAGTACCACCAGAATTAAAATCTCCTGAAATGACAGGAAAATGGGAAAAAGCATTAACTTCTATTACAAAGGGAACAATGAATCCAGAAAGATTTATGGAAAGCATTATTCGCTATGTGAAATACATTGTAGAACAAGGAAAAAAGAAAAATCCTACTATTGTTTTTGATTCCCATCAAAAACAAAAAAGATCAAAGAAGAGGAATTATAATAAAAAAACTTTTTCTGGCTTAGGGAATTGTCCTCTTTGTAAAA
>JAAYSE010000049.1 GCA_012524135.1 Candidatus Epulonipiscium sp.
AGGTAGATTAATTATTGTTTTATAAAATAAACTGGATTTTAATATTTTATTTCTATAAATGAGAAGTAGATATTTATATGTTTAAATAAATTTAAATTTAATGGATCATATATAAGACTTATTTTTGGGAAAGACGTATATACTAATAAGAAAGATGCATAGTAAAAAAGAAGAATACAAAAATAAGGAGGAACTGTATATGAAAGAAGAAAGAATGTTAATTTTACGATTACTTCAAGAAAATAAAATTACAGCGGAGGAAGCAGAACGATTATTGACTGCTGTTGGACATTCTAATATATCTGAAATGTCAGAAAAAGAAGTAAAAAGATGGAATAAAGATATGGAACGTAAATTAAAAGATTTAGGTGATACATTAGAGGATTGGGGTAAGGATTTTGGGAAAAAGATTGACGAAGTAGTAAAAGATGTAGAACCTAAATTGAAAAAAGTTACTCAAATTGTAGTTGATAAAACAACATCTGCTTTTGATGAAATTAGTAAAGAATTGAATAAAGAGGAATGTGATTGTAATCATCAAGAGTATGATGAAAATTGTTGTCATGATGAAGATCATAGATGTTGTGAAGATAAAGAACAATAAGATGCAGTATTAAACGATAATATAAAAAAAGCCCTTATATATATAGAGATATATAAGGGCTTTTTTTATGTATATTTATTCTGGATTGATGTGAACGACAACATCATCAATATATTTACGGTGCTTTAATTGCTTTTTTATTTCAGCGGCTTTCATATACAGTTAAATCAGGAGGAACAGAAACTTTGACTAATAAAATAAAGTAAATACCAATAGGTTTTGCTGTTACGTTATCCACATGACTTACACCTGGAATTTGTTGAATGATTTTGATCAGTTCTTGTTTAAATATAGGATCAATATTGGTATCCATTAGTACATTATAAGCACTAATAAATATTTTAATACCTGTAAAAGCGATCCAAAGTCCAATTCCAATTCCGACGAATGTATCTAACCAGTAGATTTTCAAAGAACCAAATAAAATACTGAGTAAAGTAGTAGAAGTTACAAAAACATCATTTCGATGATCTTCGCTATTGGCTAAAATTAATAAATTTTCTTGTCTTCGACCAATTCGTCTACAATATATAAATAGTATAGTTTTGATGCCAATAGTCAGAAGGGCGACCAATAATAACCAAATGGAAAATGTAAATGTTTCTTTGTGGATCCAAGTTTGTATAGCATTTTTAATAATTTGATAGGCAACTAATAGAAGAGAAAAACTAATAATCATGGAAAAGATATATTCCGCTTTTCCATGACCATAAGGATGTTCTTCATCATCAGGACGACTAGAAATATAATTTCCAATGTATGTCATACATGAAGCGAATACATCTCCAGCACTATTTAGTCCATCTGCAATCATAGATTGGCTTTTATTTATAATACCAACAGTTAATTTTAAAATAAACAATAAAAGATTGGTGCCTATACCTAGTAGAGCTATTTTCTTTGTAGATTGATAACGATTCATATCATACACCTCTTTTATGAAGTTTGTTTATATATTGACAAAAATCTTACTGTGTTCTAGTATATTATGTAGGTTTTCACTTTTAATAAAAATATATGAAAAAGAGATGCTAAATGCATCTCTTTGATTATCTTAGATATACCCGAAATGCCGTTCCCTGCATTTTGACACCTAGCTCTAGCTAGGTGGGTGTTCGCAGTAAAGTTTCAGCCTTCCTATAATAAAGATTCTAGGCATGACATCCACTTTCTCATATAGAACTCCCTTATATATCATGTAGGTTCAAAATAACAGGATATCGAACATTTCAGGAAATAAGAAAAAAATTATATTTGATTGTATAACTATTATAACGAACTCTACTTAATTTTGCAAGGGAAAAACATGTAAAAAAGTACATTTAGGATAGGTGAAAAATATGAATTTAACGAAACGTCAACAACAAATTATTGACATTGTAAAAAAACAAGGTCCTATAACAGCCAATCAAATAGCAAAGCAATTAGGATATTCTAAATCTACTCTTCGATCTGATTTTAATTTATTAACA
>JAAYSE010000050.1 GCA_012524135.1 Candidatus Epulonipiscium sp.
AGATATTTTTTCAGAGTTATGGGCAAGAGATGGATTGGCTCTTGTTGTGATGATGGCGACAGCTTTTTTGTTTTCTGTATGTTCTACTTCAGATGCTTTTATTGCACGAAGTTTCTGGGACAGGTTTTCAACTGGGTCAATTATGGGATTCCTTATATTTGGACCTATGATGGATATTAAGAATCTTCTTATGTTATTTTCAAGCTTTAGAAAGACGTTTGTTATTAAACTGGTATTAGTTATTACTATCGTATCGTTTGTGTTGCTTTATTTCCTAACATTTTTATTAATGTAAGGTGGAGGTATTATGAAAACAAGAAACTATAATATTGATGCTGCTTTTAAAGTTGCTATATTATTGGGGTTTGCATTGTTTTTCTTTTTAACAATACAATCTGGACAGGTCTTAAAATATGTACATCCAAGAAATGTGCCATTTATAAAATTTGCAGTAATTGCTATGGTATTGATCTCTCTTTTTTTTATCCCTGAGGTGTTTAAACCACAAAGAATTAAAGTAAGTTCAATACCACTTCTATTTTTTATTTTACCACTTATAATGGCATTTCTGCTGCCAACTCAGAGTTTTAACTCAGATTATATATCTTATGGAGACTTAAAATTTCAAGGAAATTCAGGAAACGTAGATAACCCTGAGATAAAAACGGAGTATTCAGAAGAGGGCGAATATAAGGAGGATATCTATATAGATGAATATTTAGATTCGGAAAATAAGAATATTATGGAGTTAAATAGAAATGAACTTCAATTAATTGATGAAACCATAATAATGGATAATGACAATTATGTAAGATGGATACAGGAAATATATGAAAATATAGAAAAATACAATGCAAAAAAGATTCAGGTTAGTGGTTTTGTATTCAAAGAGGAGCAATTTGAAGACAATGAATTTGTATCTGCAAGAATGATGATGGTTTGTTGTGCTGCTGATATGCAGCCAATAGGATTCCTGTGTAGATATGATAAGGCAGCGGAGCTAAAGGTAGATACTTGGATAAGAGTGTATGGTACTATTACAAAGGGTGAATTCAATGGGAATGTTATACCCGTTATCGAAGCAGATAAAGTTGAAAATACAGAAAAACCAGAGTTTGATTATGTATATCCTTTTTAATCTATTTATGATTGAAACACACTAATTATACTAAATTCAGCTAAATATAAATAATGTAGGGATATTATTTATTTTCAACTATCATCTAAAATTTCTCTTCATGATATATTATCCAATATATATAGGTTATAAAGGAGAAATATATGAAAAAAAGGGAGAAAAAATATTAATTGTGATGGGAGTACAATGCTAAAATATAGTAGTAATGAGTGAATTATTTCTTTCTTGATATTGTCTATACACTGGTTTAATCCTCTTGTGTGGATTGCGTTCAAAATGATGAGTGTGGATATGGAGTTTTCGTGTGACGAAAGAGTACTGAAAAAATTGGATAAAGATACTAAAAAGATTTATGTTATTTCAGAAATATGGATGGACACTATCTTATAAGCCCAATCCATGATATATCACGAATTGGGCTTATAAGATAGTTACGATATTTATTAAATGATTCATGAAGAATATTTAGTATCTGTTGTATTCTTCAGCATCTTCTTTAGTTACATGAATTGTACCATGTGGATGTTCAGGTGGTGCATAAATAGAGTATAATTTTAATGGCTTATAACCTGTATTAATTAAATTATGCCATGTGCCAGCAGGTATAAATATGGCATAGTCATCATATACCCTTCTTTGAAAATTCAATTGATCTTTTTTATTTCCCATTTTAACAATTCCTTGACCTTCTTCAATACGTATAAATTGATCATGGTCAGGATGTATTTCTAAACCTATGTCATCTCCAACATGGATGCTCATTAAGGTAAGTTG